>CALXAK010000100.1 GCA_944386255.1 uncultured Clostridia bacterium | reverse complement strand
GATTGAAACCGCCGTATTTTGTGGCGGTTTTGCAAAAAAAGAGCAGCAAGACAGAGCTTGCTGCACAAAAAACGCCGGCCGCACTGCTGCGGTCGGCGTCGATATGATAGCCGGGCTATTTTGCCTGCGCGGCGGCGCCGGCCTTGTTCCTTAGGGCTGACCTTGTGTTCTTAATCTCGGTGTAGGCGGAGAGCAGCGCGGCCTCTGCGCGCTTCAGGGTGTCCTCCGAGTACTCAATGGCGGCCCGCTCCGCTGCCTTGGCCTTCTGGTGGGCCTCGGCGAGCGCCTCGCCGGCCTTGGCCTGGGCCACCACCAGCACCTCCTCCTGTGCAACCAGATTGCGCGCGCGCTCTTCGGCCTTTTTTATGATGTCCTCGGCCTCAAGCTTGGCGTCGCTTATAATCTCCTCACGGTCGGCAACGATAGCCTTTGCGTCCTTTATCTCCTGGGGCAGGTGCAGGCGCACCGCGTCCACCAGCTCCCGGACCTTTTCGATATCTATCATCCTTTTGCCGCCGGTAAAGGGCAGGCTCCAGGCTTCCTCCAGGGCGTCGTCTATCTTGTCGAGATACTTGTCAATAGCCATGGTCCTATTCTCCTTTTGAAAATCTCGCCCTTATATCGGGCAGTATTGCCTCCGGCACAAAGTCGGATATATCCCCGCCGAACTGGGCAACCTGCTTCACTATGCTGGAGCTAAGGTACATGTACTCCGAGCTGGTTATGAGGAAGAGGGTCTCCATGTTGGGGTTTATCTTCTTGTTGGTGAGCGCCTGCTGGAATTCATACTCGAAGTCCGACACCGCCCGAAGGCCCTTTATTATGGCGCAGGCGCCCTTCTCGCGCACATACTCCGCGAGCAGCCCCCCATAATAATCCACCTCCACATTCTCAATGTGGGCGGTGGAGCGCCTTAAAAAGTCCATTCTCTGCTCCACCGAGAACATGGGGGTTTTGTTGGGGTTGGTGAGCACCACCACTATAATCCTGTCAAACTGCTTGGCCGCGCGCTGGATGACGTTGATGTGGCCTTTGGTGACCGGGTCAAAGCTGCCCGGGCAGACCGCTATCCTCACGCCGGTTCACCTGCCTTTTTGTAGATTCGCACAGCAGTCTTACCATACCTATAGCGCCGGAAGAGAAGCACGCTTCCTGCGCTCTCCGGCAGGCCGGCCTCCTCCTCCGTCTCCAGCAGGAACAGTCCGCCGTCCCTGAGCGCTCCGGACACCCGCTCCAACAGCTTGGGCCCTGCGTCCAGCCTGTAGGGCGGGTCGGCAAAGATGATGTCGTAGCCGCTACCGGCGCTCTCGAGGTACCTCACAGCGTCCCCCATGACCACCCTTGCGGCGCTGTCAAAACCGGTGGCGCGAAGGTTCTCCCGCACCACCGCGCAGGACTCCTTTGCAAGGTCCACAAAGGTGCAGTCCCGGGCGCCGCGGCTCATTGCCTCTATGCCCAGTTGGCCGGAACCGGCAAAAAGGTCCAGCACCGACGCGCCCTCAATGTAAAACTGTATGGCCGAGAACATGGCCTCCTTCACCTTCTGGGAGGTGGGGCGCACGCTCAGGCCCTCGAGGGTTTTAAGGTTCCTGCCCCTTGCGGAGCCGGTGATCACTCTCATCTTGCACTCCTTGGCGCCATTTGATGGGTTAAAAGAATTATCCCCCATGGGGGTCCATCTGTCAAGGGTGGTAGTGCCGGTACACCGCCCTGGCCGCGCTGGCGCTCATGCCCGGGGCCTCCCGGAGTTGCTCCTCGCTGGCGGCGGATATGGCCTTTATGGTCTTGAAGTGGGAGAGCAGCGCCTTTGCCCGCGCTTCCCCGATGCCGTCGATGTCCAGGAGCGATGAGCGCAGCGCTCCTTTGCTGTGACTCCTGCGCTGGTACTCGATTGCAAACCGGTGGGTTTCGTCCTGGATGGAGGTCACAAGTGAGAAGGCAGAGCGGTGCATCGAGACCTGAATCTCTCCGCCCTCGCCCACTATCCCCCGGGTTCGGTGCTTGTCGTCCTTCACCATGCCGAAAAGCGGCACATCCTCGAAGGAGCTGCCCTTTATAACCTGTGCGATGGCGTTCACATGCCCCCTGCCGCCGTCCAGCAGTATCAGGTCCGGCTTCTGGGAGAAGCCGGGGGAACCCTGGTCGTACCGGGCGATTCTCCGGGTCAGCACCTCCGCCATGGAGGCGTAGTCGTCCACCCCCTGCACCGTCTTTATCCTGTAGCGGCGGTAGTCGGAGCGGCGGGGGGCGCCCTTGACAAACACGGTCATGCCGGCCACCTTTTCCTCGCCGTAGTTCGAGATGTCGTAGGCCTCTATCCTCTCCGGCGGCTGCTCCATGCCGAGGAGGTTTGCGAGCTCACCCAGCGCCGCCTCCCCGCGGGTTTTGCGGGAGCTGTCCCGCCGCAGCCGGTCGGAGGCGTTTTTGTAGGCCATCTCCACCAGCGCCCTGCCGTCCCCGCGCTGGGGAACCTGAAGAGAGACGTTTCTTCCCCTCACCTCGGTTAGGTACTTCTCCACCAGCTCCATCGACTCAAACCCGGCGTCCACCAGTATCCGCACCGGCAGGTCCTCCCGCTCGATGTAGTAGTGGGTGATAAACTCCTCCCTTGCGTGGGGGATGTCGGTGGTGTCGTAAATCACCTTCTCGTCCTTGTCGGTCAGCCTGCCGGAGCGGTACTTTAAAATGGCCGCGCAAACGCTTCGCTCATTGGCGGCAAAGGCGAACACATCCATATCCTTGCCCGCTCCGGTCTTTATGACCTTCTGGCCGGCGGCCATGCGCTCGATTGAGGATATACTGTCCCGGAGCTTTGCGGCCTTTTCAAACTCAAGGGCGTCGCTGGCGGCCAGCATCTCGTCCCGCAGCACCTCCAGTATTGAGTCGGTGCCGTGGGTGAGCAGGTGTATTGCCCGCTCCACCGACCTTGCATACTCCTCCCGGCTAATCCTGCCGGTGCAGACCGCCATGCACCTGCCGATGTGGGCGTTGAGGCAGGGCCTTGTTTTGCCGAAATCCCGGGGGAAGCTCTTTTTGCAGGTGGGGAGCATAAAGGCCACCGTGGCGGTCTCCACCATCTGCTTGAGGCCGAAGGAGCTCATGTAGGGACCAAAGTACCTGGCCCCGTCATCGTACTTCTGCAGTTCGGCGGTTATGCGGGGATAGTCCTCGTTGGAGACCCTTATATAGCAAAAGCCCTTGTCGTCCTTTAAAAGGATGTTGTACTTGGGCATGTTCTGCTTTATGAGCGAGCACTCCAGCACCAGCGCCTCAAACTCGCTGTTCACCACAATCACGTCGAAGTGGTGGACGTGGGAGACCATCTTCTCCACCTTGGGCTGGTGGACGGCGCCGGGTTTAAAGTAGCTGCTGACCCGGTTTTTAAGGCGCTTGGCCTTGCCGATATATATAATCTCCCCGGAGGAGTTGAACATCTTGTATACCCCCGGGCTCTGGGGGAGCTGCTGGGCGCTTTTGTAGAGCTCTTCTATTCTGCTCATGGGGTTCCCCTTATAAAAACAAATCGCCGCCTTTTAAGGCAGCGATGAGCGGTGTTGTTCAGGCTTACTCGTTGAAACCGGAATTGATGAGTTTTATAAGGCCAGCCACTGCGAGCTGCTCATCCGAGCCGTCCGCGATTATGCGGATGGTGGTGCCGCCAACGATGCCCAGCGAGAGCACACCGAGAAGGCTCTTGGCGTTGACGCGGCGGTCGTCCTTCTCCACCCAGATGGAGGACTTGTACTCATTTGCCTTCTGAATAAAGAAGGTAGCGGGACGGGCGTGTAGGCCAACCTGGTTCTCTACGGTTACTTCCTTTACAAACATTATATCTTCACTCCTTGTGCAAAGATTAAATACAGCGAACCAATAACATAATATAGTATTTCCGGCGCAAGGTCAATAAATTACCGCGGACCAAAGGGTAAATTTCAAGGAATTTTACATATTTTTTGCCGATAATGCACTTAATTGCGTCAAATTGCCAACAAAATTATGCAGAAACTATCAGGTGGTAGACAACCGGCACCAGCAGCGAGGGCAACAGGTTTGCGGTTTTGATGCGGGTTTCAAACACAAAATTAAACCCTATGCAGAGCACTATGCAAAACCCCACAGCGCAGACATCCGATATGGCAGCGTCCGGCACCCCGGCAAAGAATCCAGCGGCCAGCGCCACCGCTCCCTGGATTGCAACCACCGGCAGCGCGGCAAACAGCACCCCATAGCCCAGGGTGACTGCCAGGGTGAGGCCGGTGACCCCGTCGAGGAAGCTCTTAATCTGCAGAAGTGACATGTCCCCTTCCAGCACCTCGTTCATGGGGCCCATGATGCTCATGGCCCCTATGCAGAAGATGAAGGAGGCAGACACAAAGCCCTCGGAAAAGCCTGGCATGTTGAGTTTCTTCTCCACGAAGGAGGCGGCCCGGTTCACCCGGCGGTCGATGTCCAGCAGCTCCCCTGCCGCGCCGCCCACCACAAGGCTCACCAGCAGCAACAGCTCCCCCGAGGAGGAAAGGGCCCCGTCCGAGACGGTTATCATTCTGGTTATTATGCCGTTAAGGGCTATTATGATTATCGCCACGCCCTCGCAGACCATTATGGGCCTCGAAAGGCGCTGGGGCATCGCCTTTTTGAGCAGCAGCCCGAGCCCGCCGCCGAGGATGACCGCGGCCGCATTCAGCAGTGTTCCAATCATTCCCGGCCTCCCTTGGGGTCATTCCACTTTTCCTTTGACTCCAGGTACCTCTGCCACATGTCCGGGCGGCGCTCTCTTGTGCGCTGCTCCGACTGCTGGAGCTTCCACTTCTGGATGTTGGCGTGGTGGCCGCTGCGCAGCACCTCCGGCACCTGCCGGCCGCGCCAAACCTCCGGCCGGGTGTACTGGGGGTACTCCAGAAGGCCGTTGTAGTGGCTCTCCTCCTCATACCCTGCCTTTTCCGCCAGCACCCCCTCGCACATGCGGGAGATGCCGTCGGTGAGGATGAGGGCCGGGAGCTCTCCGCCGGTGACCACATAGTCGCCGATGGATATCTCCTCATCCACTATTTCGTCTATCACCCGCTGATCCACCCCCTCGTAGTGGCCGCAGAGTATGGCGATGTTGGGCATCTCCGAGAGCTCCTTAATGCGCTGCTGGGTGAGAGTTTTGCCCGCGGGGGACATGTAGATTAGATGCGGGCGTGCGCCGGTCATGCCGCAGACCGCCATGAAGCAGTCGTAGATTGGCTGGGCGTTCATGACCATGCCCTGCCGCCCGCCGTAGGGGGCGTCGTCCACCTGTTTCTGCTTGTTGAGGGTGTAGTCCCTTATATTGTGGCAGTGGATCTCCACCCTGCCGGCGGATATCGCCCTGCCGATTATGCTCTCCCCGAGATAGGTCCTGCACATGTCCGGGAAGAGGGTGAGTATGTCAATCCTCATCAGGAAACATCCCTTCTATGGGTTTTATGAGCACCTCGCCCTTCTCGAGGTCCAGCGAATGGAGAAACTCCTCCACCGCCGGAAAGAAGCAGAGGCTGCCGCCAGGGGTCCTAACCGAATAGTAGTCGTGGGCGCCGTTGTTGCGCACCTCCTCCACCCTGCCGTAGCAGCGGCCGCTGTGCGCGTCGCACACCCGAAGGCCGATTAGGTCCTGCACAAAATGGCTGCCGGGCGCAAGGGGTATGTCCTCCCGTCTGGCATAGAGGGTTTTGCCTATGTATGCCCTGGCGCTCTCCACGCTGTCGCAGCCGGCGAGCTTTATGAGCAGCATGTTCTTCTGGACAGAGATCTGCTCCACCTTTACGCCCTTTGCCCCCTCCGCCAGAAAGATCTCCGGCAGCTTTGCAAGGCAGGCGGGAGAGTCGCTCCAGGGGTAGAGCTTTATCTGGCCGCGAAGACCGTGGACGGTGACCACCTCGCCTATTTCAAGGTAATTCTTCATTGATGCAACCCCGTCTAAAAGCTCCCCGCGCAGCGAGCTGCGCGGGGAGAATGGTTCAGTCTATTTCGACCGAAATGTGGGCTCCCTCGCGAACCGCTGCGGCACGCATAAGGGTCCTTATGGCCTTGGCAATGCGGCCCTGCTTGCCGATGACACGGCCCATGTCCTGCTCGGCAACCTTGAGATGGTAAACGGTGACGCCCTCTTCGTTGGGCTCGTCCACCACCACGTTCACCGAGTCCTTGTCCTCGACAAGGCCCTTTGCGATGGTAATGAGAAGCTTATCCATTGTTTCCTCCAGAGCAGCTGTGCATTAAAGGGTGCCGGCCTTCTTGAGCAGAGCGCGGACGGTGTCGGTGGGCTGAGCGCCGTTGGCGATCCACTGCTTCGCCTTCTCGTCGTCAATCTTGACGGTGGCGGGGTCGGTGGTGGGGTCGTAGTAGCCGATCTCCTCAATGAAGCGGCCGTCCGCCACCACAATGCGGTAGAAGGGGGCCTTCTTGGCGCCCATGCGGCGCAGTCTGATCTTAACCATTTTTAATTTTCTCCTTTTGGAAAGTTTTTATGATATTGTCCCGCCGGTGCGGGTGGTCAAACGATTCCTTTAAAACCGCCGGGGAGCTGCATCCCCGGGCGCCTTTTGCCCTTGCGGTTCATCTGCTTGAACATCTTGTTCATCTGTTCAAAGCTGCGAAGCAGCCGGTTTACCTCCTCCACCGAGGTGCCGCTGCCGGCGGCGATGCGCTTCTTCCGGGGCGGGGTGATTATGGAGGGCTTTTCCCTCTCGGCGGGGGTCATGGAGAGAATCATGGCCTCAGAGCGGCGGAAGGCCTTTTCGTCCAGCGCCTCCGGGGGCAGGCTTGCGCCCCCGGGGAGCATGGAAAGCAGCTGCTGCATACCCCCCATTTTTGAGAGCTGGGCAAACTGGTCCAGCAGGTCGTTCATGTCGAAGCCGGAGCGCATCTTGCGGGTCATCTCCAGCGCCTTCTTCTCGTCCAGCGCCTTTTCCGCCTTTTCGATGAAGGAGAGCACGTCGCCCATGCCCAGTATCCTCGAGGCCATCCGCTCCGGGTGGAACACCTCGATGTCGTCGATCTTCTCTCCGGTCCCGGCGTACTTTATGGGCTTGCCGGTGACCGCCAGCACCGAGAGAGCCGCACCGCCGCGGGTGTCGCCGTCCAGCTTGGTGAGGATGATGCCGTCTATGCCAACCTTGCCAGCGAAGCCCTCGGCCACGTTTACCGCCTCCTGGCCGGTCATGGAGTCGACCACCAGCAGCGTCTCGTTCACCCGCACCGCCTCTTTAATGCGCTGCAGCTCCTGCATGAGCTGGTCGTCTATCTGCAGGCGGCCGGCGGTGTCGATTATGAGAAGGTCGCAGCCTCTGTCGCGGGCCTCGTTGTAGGCCCTTCTGGCGATCTCCACCGGGTCGCCCTGGCCCATGTCGAACACCGGCACCCCGGCGGCGGCCCCCACTATCTTGAGCTGCTCTATGGCGGCGGGGCGGTAGACGTCGCAGGCCGCCAGCATGGGCCTTCTGCCCCGACCGGCAAACAGCTTTGCAAGCTTTGCAGCGTGGGTGGTCTTGCCGGAGCCCTGCAGACCGCACATCATCACCACGTTTACGCCCTTGGAGTCCAGCTTTATCTCGCTGGCCCCGGCGCCCATGAGGCGGGTGAGCTCCTCGTTGACGATTTTTATGACCTGCTGGGCCGGGGTGAGGCTCTCCATGACCTCCGCCCCCACCGCACGCTCGGAGATGGAGGCTATAAGGTCCTTGGCGACCTTGTAGTTCACGTCCGCCTCCAGCAGGGCAAGGCGGACCTCCCGCATGGCGGCTTTTATGTCCTGCTCGTTCAGCTTGCCACGGTTTTTGAGTTTTGAAAATATGCCGTTTAATCTGGCTGTAAGACTCTCAAATGCCATTTTAACCCTCGTTTTCCGGCTGACGCGAGCCGGGGCGAAGCTCACCGACGCTCTTAAGTATCTCCCTGCCGGCGCGCTCCACAGCGTCGGAGCGCAGGAAGGAGCGGTTTGCCTCCAGCACCTGCTGCGCGCTCTGCTCTATGCTCTGCAGCGCCCGGCCGGTGGCCTTGTACCATTTGGCAAAACCCAGCTTTTCCTCCAGGTCGTAGATGACCTCCTCGCTGCGCTTGATGGCGTCACGGACACCCTGCCGGGTGATGCCGGTGGCCTCGGCTATCTCGGCGAGGGAGAGGTCCTCATAGTAGTAAAGCTCGGTAACATCCCGCTGGCGCTCGGTGAGCACCGGGGCGTAAAAGTCCAGAAGATAGGAGAATTCAACGCTCTTTGCCAAGGGAATCACTGCCTCTCTGAATCTGGTGTTGTAAAGCGCATTGGCTTTACAACAAGCGTTATTATACTATCGATGCGGCCGCATGTCAAGGAGAACTACTGTGCAAAATCAAACTTCCAGCCGCTCCCACGACTCCCGCCACGGCAAAAAAGCCCCGGGAGTTCGGGGCTTTTTGCGTGGAAGATATTCTATTTAACAAGGGAGGCAAAGTCCGCCATTGCCTCGGAGATTTTTATCTGCTGCGGGCAGACCTTCTCGCAGCTGCGGCAGCCGATGCAGGCGGCAGGGCGCTTGTCCTCCGGCATGGTGCCGCGGCGCATGGGGGCTATGAAGCCGCCGTCGGTGAACTTGTGCTCACTGTAGAGCTCCAGCAGCACAGGTATGTCGAGGCCCTTCGGGCAGTGGGTGGTGCAGTAGCGGCAGGCGGTGCAGGGCAGGATCTTTTTGCTCAGCATCTCGTCGGAGATCTCCATGAGCGCCGCCATCTCCATCTTGTCCAGGGGCTTTTCGGTCTCAAAGGTCTTGACGTTGTCCACCAGCTGGTCCATGTTGGACATGCCGGAGAGGACCATGGTGACCTCGGGGATGCTCTGCAGGAACCGGAAGGCCCAGGCAGGTATTCCCTCCTCCGGGCGCAGGGCGCGCAGCTTCTGCTCCTGCTGGGGGGTGAGGGAGGCGAGCCTGCCGCCCCGCAGCGGCTCCATGACCCAGACGGGTAT
>CALXAK010000099.1 GCA_944386255.1 uncultured Clostridia bacterium | reverse complement strand
TCCTTCGCCTCGGTGGAGGTGATGCCGGACATTGGGGACGACATAACCGTTGAAATACGGGACGAGGATATTAAGATGGACGTCTACCGTTCCTCCGGAGCGGGCGGACAGCATGTCAACAAGACCTCCTCCGCCGTGAGGCTCACCCACATCCCCACCGGCATTGTGGTGGCCTGCCAGAACGAGCGCAGCCAGTTCCAGAACAAGGACATGGCCATGAAGATGCTCAAGGCAAAGCTGCTCAAAATAAAGGAGCAGGCCCACCTCGAGCGCATAGAGGACATCAAGGGGGACCAGAAGGACATAGCCTGGGGTTCCCAGATAAGAAGCTATGTTTTCATGCCCTACACCCTCGTAAAGGACCACCGCTCCGGCTACGAGCAGGGCAACATTGCCGCTGTGATGGACGGGGACCTGGACGGGTTTATAAACGCTTACCTTGTGATGAACGCCCATAGCCAGAGCTGACGGCTGGAGCGGACAGAATAAACAACGAGCGCCGGGAGCTACAGCTCCTCAGCGGGGACCACCAGGCGTGAGAGGGCGTCCCGCATGATGTCCGCGCCCTTGTCTATGAAGTTGTCTCTTATATTCTCGGCGTGCAGGCGGTTTGGGGCGTAGACCTCCACCGCAAACAGTTCGCTTCCAAAGTCGCTGATGCTGCCGCGCACAATAAAGCCATCCTCCCGCGGCATTATCTCCACATGATGCTGCTCAAGGTTCACCTGCCGCCGGAAAAGGCGGGCCGCCTTCGCCAGCACCTTCTCCCTCACGGTGAGAGGCACGTCGGTTCGCAGCAGCTCTGCAATCTCCCGGCCGGTGGAGGTGATTACATACCGGCCGTCTAGCTCGCTCACATGGCCGGCGTTGATGAGCTCAGAAATGGCGTCGGCGGCCTCGAAGTAGTTGACCATACCCTCCATGGTGAGGGCGTCCAGCAACATATCGTGGCGGAAGGGGGCGTCCAGCGTCGCCAGAATGCAGCAGATCAGTATCTTTATCTCCCGGTGGGTGGTGAGCCCGCCCGGCACAACTCCGGCGGTAAAGGCTCTGTTTTCCATGCTAACGCCTCCTTTTGATTGAATTATTATATCACTAAAACACCGTTTCAACAATACGGCTGCATCCGGCAGGGGAGTAGAGGAACCGATCCATGTGCTCACCCTCAAAGAAGTATTTCACCGGCTTTGGCTCCGGATCCGGCTCAAAGGCGTCTATTATCACCAGTTTTATCTTCATCCTGTCGGGTATAATGCTCTTGATGTATACGCTGGCGGCCATACCGGGGCGCACCCCGCGGCAGTCCTCGGCGAGCCCGGCGAGGTTGGCGGCGAGCTCCACAAAGATCCCGTAGCTCTCCACCGAGCGCACCATGCCCACCACCGTTTCCCCGGGGCTGAAGGCTGCGGCGTTCTCCTCCCAGCTGCCCAGCAGCTCTTTGTGAGTCAGCAGCACCCGGCCACTGTCGTCAAAACTGCGTATGACGCATTTTATCCTCTGACCCTGCAGGAACCTGTCGCATGGGTGAGAGATGCGGGAGACGGATATGCTATCTATGGGCAGAAGCGAGGTGACCCCGGCGCCGATGTCCACAAAGCAGCCGAACCTCTCCATGTGGGTGATGCAGCCGTCCAGCACGTCCCCGGGCCGAAGGCTGGCGGTGAGGTAGCTCTGGCACTCGAGCTGCACCTTTTTTCTAGAGAGCACCGCAATGGTCCTGCCATCCCGCTCCTCAAAGCCGATTATTTTAAAGCACACCGGCTTTCCAACCCGCGAGAGCAGCGCAATCTCCCTTGAGCCCGCGGCGCTGGACTCGGAGAAGGGGATTATGCCCTTGACCCCCGCGAGCTCAACCACAAGGTTCTTTTCAAGGTCGAACATGGTCGCCCTGGCCTCCAGGGTTTCGCCGGCAGCATAGGCCTGCTGCAGGCCCTGCAGCGAGGAGATCCGGCGTCGATTCTGGGGGTCATCTATCAAAAAGCCCTCCGGCACAAATGGTCTTTGCATTTCGTCCTCCGAGTTTTTATTAATATATATGCCGTCCGTAGGCCGGGTTTTGACCGCCCCCTCAGATTGCCTTTAAGGTTTTTTTGGTATATACTATTTAAACGAAAAACTGATATTTTGGCGGGCTGGTATGGACCTTAAAATCGGCGACAGAATAACCACCAAAAAGGAGCACCCCTGCGGCAACAGCGAGTTTCTGGTGCTGCGCATAGGCGCTGACATAAAAATAAGGTGCCTCAAATGCGGCAGGGAGATAATGCTGCCAAGGCACCGCATCGAAAAGAACATAAAACGTATTGCAAGGGATGGATCGGATGATTGAGAAGCTCGAGAGCGTTTACAAGCGCTTCCAGGATATAGGCGAGGAGCTGCAGAGCCCGGGCGTTGCCAGCGATGTTGAACGCTACCGCCAGCTGATGAAGGAGTACAAGTACCTCACCCCAATAGTTGAAAAGTACCGGGAGTACCGGGCCGCCGAGGCGGATATGCAGGAGGCGGGGGAGCTGCTGGAGTCGGGGGAGGAGGACCAGGAGCTCCGGGAGATGGCCCAGGAGCAGTACTATGCCGCAAAGCAGCTGAGCGAAAAGACCGCCGAGGAGCTCAAGATACTGCTGCTGCCGCGGGACGAAAATGACGACCGCAGCGTAATAGTGGAAATACGCGGCGGAGCGGGCGGCGAGGAGGCGGCGCTCTTTGCCGCAAGCCTTTTCAGGATGTATTCCATGTACGCCGAGTCCAAGCGCTGGAAGACCGAGGTCATAAACTCCAACGAGACCGAGCTCGGGGGACTCAAGGAGATTTCCTTTTCAATATCCGGCGACGGCGCCTACAGCAGGCTCAAGTTTGAGAGCGGGGTGCACCGGGTGCAGCGGGTGCCCGAGACCGAGACCCAGGGCCGCATACATACCTCCACCGTGACGGTGGCGGTGCTGCCCGAGGCGGAGGAGGTGGAGGTGGAGATCAACCCCAAGGACCTCCAGATAGACACCTACCGCTCCGGCGGCGCTGGAGGCCAGCACGTCAACAAGACCGAGTCTGCCATCCGCATCACCCACCTGCCCACCGGCATAGTGGTGGAGTGCCAGGACGAGCGCAGTCAGTACAAAAACAAGGACAAGGCCATGAAGGTGCTGCGCTCGAGGCTACTGGAGGCCAAGCGCCGCGAGCAGGAGCAGTCGGTGGCGGCGGAGCGGCGCAGCCAGGTGGGCAGCGGGGACCGCTCCGAGCGCATTAGAACCTACAACTACCCCCAGGGCAGGGTCACCGACCACAGAATAGGTCTTACCCTCTACCGCCTGGGAGCGGTGCTGGACGGGGATTTGGACGAAATAGTTGACGCGCTGACAGCCGCCGACCAGGCGGAAAAGCTCAAGGAGAGCAGTTTTTGATGAACACTGTTGTAATGAGGGCGGAAAAGGACAATCTTGAGAGCATAGCGGCGGCGGCATCCAAGCTGCTGCTGGCAGGTGAGCTGGTGGCCATCCCCACCGAGACGGTTTACGGCCTTGCCGCCAACGCCTATGACGGCGAGGCGGTGAAGAACATTTTTAAGGTAAAGGGCAGGCCCCAGGACAACCCGCTCATTGTGCACATAAGCGACTATATAATGCTGAACGACGTGGCCACGGGGGTGAGCGACGCGGCCCTTCGCCTTGCAAAGGAGTTTTGGCCTGGCCCGCTCACCCTGGTGCTCAAAAAGACCGAGGCGGTGTCGGAGGTGGTCACCTGCGGCATGGATACGGTGGCGGTGCGCATGCCCTCCAACCCGGTTGCGGCGGCGATTATAAAAGCTGCTGGGGTGCCGCTGGCGGCGCCCTCCGCTAACCTCTCCGGGCGGCCCAGCCCCACCACCGCCCAGCACTGCGTAGATGACCTCAGCGGAAAGGTCCCGCTCATAGTGGATGGTGGACACTGCGACGTGGGGGTGGAATCCACCGTGCTCTCGATGGTGGGGGAGCATCCGGTGCTGCTGCGGCCTGGAATAATATCCATAGAGGAGATCCGCAAAATAGCTCCCGACGCCCAGGTCTCCCACGCGGTGGTCGAGGAGCTAAAAGAGGGCGAAGCGGCCCTCTCCCCCGGCATGAAGTACAAGCACTATTCCCCGAAGGCGGACGTTGTGATGGTGGAGGGTTCTCTCGAGGCGTTCGCAGAGTATGTGGGGGCTAGGGCTGCAAACGGCGTCTTTGCCATGTGCTTCGACGGCGAGGAGGAGAGCATTGGCGTGCCGTCCATCTCCTACGGAGCCAAGGGAAACGGGGAGTCCCAGGCAAAAAGGCTGTTCTCGGTGCTCAGAGCCGTTGATGCCATTGGAGCCGAGAGGGTGTATGTGAGAGCCCCGGAGGATGACGGAGTATCCCTTGCGGTGTTTAACAGGCTCATAAGGGCCGCCGGATTCAAGGTGGTAAAGCTGTGAAAAAACGCTGCGCCATTGTGGCCATAACCGGGCGTTCCGGCAGTGGGAAATCGTCGGCGGGAAGGTTTTTTAAGGCCGCCGGCTGCGAGGTGATAGACGGCGATGCGGTGGCGAGGCAGGTGCAAAGGCCGGGAAGCCCCTGCCTTTCGCAGCTGACCAAAACCTTTGGCTCCGGCATACTGCTGCAGAACGGAGAGCTCAACCGGAGATATCTGGGAGAGATCTGCTTTTCCGACAAAGGCGCTCTCAAAAAGCTCAACAGCATAGTTCACCCCTATGTAGTTGAGGCGATATTGGACAGGAGCCGTGAGCTTGCCGAAAGGGGGGTGCGCTTCTGCTTTGTGGAGGCGCCGGCCCTTGTGGAGAGCGGGCTGATAGACTACTGTGACAGGGTAATTCTCATAGAGTCGGAGAGGGAAAGGACCCTTGAGCGGCTTATGGCAAGGGATGAACTCTCCCGCCAGTCCGCCAGCCGGCGGCTGGATTCCCAGCTCTCCAGCGAGGATTTCCGGAGCATAGCCGACAGCGTGATTGTAAACGACGGCACGCTTCCACAGCTTGAGGAGAAGCTGCGGAGAGAACTTGATTTCGTGACCGAATGGTCTAGGAAAATAAACTCAGAGAGAGGCGTTAAAATGAAGCTAAAGGATCCGAAGGCCGCTGCGCAGTCGCTGCTCAGCAGCAAGAAGAGCGGTTTTGAGATTTTCGAGGGCAGAGAGGAGGAGATCCGCGCCTATTCCGACCGCTACATCTCCTACCTCGGCGAGGTTAAAACCGAGCGGGAGGCGGTGGACTACGCGGTAAAGGAGCTGGAGAGCGCAGGGTTCCGTCCCTTTGACCCCAGCGCCCGGTACAGCGCCGGCGACAGAGTCTACATAAACAACCGCGGCAAAAGTCTTATTGCCGCGAGGATCGGCACACTCCCCCTGGAACAGGGTGTGCGCATGGTGGCGTCCCACATCGACTCCCCGAGGCTGGACCTAAAGCCCAACCCCCTCTATGAGCAGGCGGGTTTTGCTTACCTCAAGTCCCACTACTACGGCGGCATCAAAAAATACCAGTGGGCCTCAATACCCCTTTGCATGAGGGGAGTGGTGGTTTTAAAGGATGGCAGCGTGGTAAAGGTTAACATTGGGGACAAGGATACCGACCCGGTGTTCGTGGTAAACGACCTGCTGCCGCACCTCGCCGGCAAGCTGCAGGGCGATCGCAAGAGTGGGGAGGTGCTCAAGGGCGAGGATCTCAACATCCTCGTGGGCAACGAGCCTGTGGAGGGTGAGGAGATAAAGGAGCCGGTCAAGCTGGCCGTCTTGAGCTATCTCCACGAGAGCTTCGGCATGACCGAGGAGGACTTTGTCTCCGCCGAGATTGAATTTGTGCCGAACTTTAAGCCCAGATACGTCGGCTTTGACAAAAGCATGGTGGGCGCGTATGGCCAGGACGACAGGATCTGCGCCTACACCTCCACCACCGCATTCATTGCCACCGAGGAGCCTGCCCACACGGCGCTGCTCATCCTCGCCGACAAGGAGGAGACCGGTTCCAACGGCAACACCGGCCTCAACTCCGACTTCCTGCGCTCCTTTATCTCCCTGCTCAGCCTGCAGTCCGGCTGTGCCCCGGAGATTGTGCTGCAGAACTCGAAATGCCTTAGCTCGGATGTCAGCGCTGCTTATGACCCCAACTTCGCTGAGGTGTATGAGCTGCACAATGCGTCCAGGTTGAACTTTGGCCCGTCGCTTGAAAAGTACACCGGTTCAAGGGGCAAGAGCGGCACCAGCGAGGCCTCTGCCGAGTATGTGGCTTGGGTGCGGGAGCTCTTCGACAGCAACGGCATCCCCTGGCAGGCGGATGAGCTCGGGAAAATCGACGAGGGCGGCGGCGGAACCGTGGCAATGTTCATTGCAAAGCTCGGAGTGGACGTGGTGGACCTCGGAGCCCCGGTGCTTGCTATGCACAGCCCCTATGAAGTTACCGGCACAAGGGACCTCTTTGCGCTGCACGAGGCCTACTCCGTCTTCTACAGGTAAGGCGGGTTTTCCAATAGATAAACAGCAGCGCGCCGCCAAAATGGCGGCGCGCTGCTGTTTTGATTTTTTTATGCTGGCAGTGCGTACTGCTTCTTCTTCTCAGAAAACTCCTGGGAATAGATGGGATCGGTGCCCTTGTGTATGCTTCGGAGGTAACCCTGGCGGTCCATGAGCAGCTCCCGGTCGTACTTGCCCAGCACATAAACCCCAATGTCGGAGCACTGGTCAGCGGCGCGCTCAATGTTAGTGAGGCATTCAATGAATATGAGCCCCGCGCTGACCGAACATATGCCGTTTTTGAGCCGGTCCATGTGCCTGGTCCTAAGGGCCTCCACAAGGTCGTCAATCACCTCTTCCAGCGGCTCCACCCGCTTTGCAAGCCCGGTGTCGTTGCTGCTGAAGCTCACGGTGGCCCTGTCTATGAGCTCCCGTATAGCTTCGCACACCACAGTGAGCTCATTCTGTGCGGTCTCTGAGAAGCTCACCTGGTCGTTGAACTTCTGCTCTGCTACCTCATTTATGTGCATGGCGTAGTCGCCAATGCGCTCATAGCCCTTCAGCGCCTCCAGCAGCAGGTTGAGCTCACAGTTGTCGTCGTCGTTGAGGATGTTGGGGGAGAGCTTTATGAGAAAGTTTTCGGCGGTGTCGGTGAAAACATCCAGCCTGTCCTCCACTGCAGATATCTTGCCTGACTTGTCGGCGTTGTAGTCGTCCATCTGGTCAAGGGCATCGTTGAAGTTGCGCTTTGCAAGCTCGCCCATGCGGCAGATGGCAAGGCGGCACTGCTCGAGGGCCACCGCAGGGGAGATAAAGAGCTTTTCGTCCAGCACGTCGAGACCCGAAAACTCCTCCGAGAGCTCGCTCTCTCCCTTGGGGATGACCTTCAGCGAGAGCTTTACCAAAAGACCGGTAAAGGGGAGCAGCAGCACCGCAGTCACAAGGTTAAAGATGGTCTGAAAGTTTGCAATTACTCCGCTGTCCGCAACGCTGCCCCAGAGGTCCGGCAACCCGCCGGCACTCTTAATAATGGTCATTGCCACCATGAATATCACGGCGCCAATGCAGTTGAAGACTATATGTACAAACCCGGTCCGCTTTGCATCCCTCGAGGAACCGATGGAGCAGACTATGGCGGTGGTGGCGCAGGTGCCGAGATTTATTCCTATTACCACCGGGAAGGCGATGTCGGCGGTTATCGCCCCGGTGACGGACAGCGCCTGCAGCACGCCCACCATTGCGGAGGAGCTCTGCACTATCACGGTGAGCACAAAACCAACCGCTATACCGAGCAGAGGCCTGCCGGAGAACCTGGTTATTACATTTATAAAGCCCGGTGAATCGGAGAACATGGATACCGAACTTGTCATATTTATGAGCCCTATGAACAGAATGCCGAAGCCCATGAGTATCTCGCCCACGCCCTTGAGGTTGCGCTTTTTTAGGAACATGAGGAAGATAATCCGTATTATCATGGCAATCGGCGCCAGGGTATC
>CALXAK010000098.1 GCA_944386255.1 uncultured Clostridia bacterium | reverse complement strand
ATGCCCTCCTTAAAGGCGTCCAGCAGCTCAAAGAGGCAGACCCCCAGCACGGCGGGCAGGCTCATTAGGAAGGAAAACTCCACCATGAACTCCTTGGAGAAGCCGCGGATAAGCCCCACCGAGATGGTGGAACCGGAGCGGGAGACCCCCGGCAGCGCCGCCACACCCTGGAAGAAGCCCAGCCAGATGGCGTCGGCGGGGCGCATGTCCATGCAGCCGCGCCTTCCCTTGACGCAGCGGTCCGCGAAGAAGAGCAGAAGGCCGGTGAAGATAAAGCAGAACCCCTCCACAATTATGTCCTGGTCCTCGGCAAGGGCGGTGAAGAAATCCTTTACAAAATAGAACCCCGCCAGCGGGACCAGGGTGAGCAGCACCATGAGGATGAACCTCTCGCTCTCCCCCGCCTCGCTGTAGCGGAAGCGGCCTTTCAGCACCCGGCCGGCCATGGGGAAAAAGGCCCGGATGAGCTCGAAGATCCTTTTTCGGAAGGAGATGAAGATGGCGATAAGGGTCCCGGCGTGCAGCATGACGGTAAAGAACAGGGCGTTCTCCCCCGAGAGGTTGAAAAAGTGCTGAAACAGCGACAGGTGGCCGTCGCTGGAGATGGGCAGAAACTCGGTAACGCCCTGGATCACGCCCTGGGCGATGCCTTCAAATACCGTCATTGAAAAGCTCCTTTATGTAGGCGGGAGCAGCGCCCCCGCCCGGTCTCATTAGATTATATTAACATAGAGGCCGGTTTTTTTCATCTCTTTTTTGAGCGGTTGATCATGGAGTTGAGGTAGTGCATGGCCGAGCCGAGGGAGCCCATCTCGTCTATTAGTCCCTCCGCCACCGCCTGCTCACCGTCCAGCACGGTGCCCACGTCCATCACCAGCTCGCCGGTGGTCATGAGCAGCTGGTGGAACCTCTCCTCCGAGATGCCGGAGTGGTTGCAGATAAAGCCGGTTATCCTCTCCTGCATGCGGTCGAAGTGGCGCATGGTCTGGGGCACCCCCAGCAGGGTGCCGCTGTGGCGCACCGGATGCACCGTCATGGTGGCGGTGGGGACTATGAAGGATCTTTTTGCCGACACCGCAAGGGGGATGCCGATGGAGTGTCCCCCGCCCAGCACCAGCGAGGCGGTGGGCTTCTTCATGCCGGAGATGAGCTCCGCAATGGCGAGTCCCGCCTCCACATCGCCGCCGACGGTGTTGAGGATTATGAGCAGGCCCTTTATGTCCGGGTCCTCCTCTATGGCCACCAGCAGGGGTATCACCTGCTCGTACTTTGTGGACTTGGTGGAGGCGGGCAGGGAGGTGTGGCCCTCCACCTGGCCCACTATGGTAAGACAGTGTATAGGATTGCTGCCGTGGGTTTTGTCGACGGCGGCGAGGTCCATCATGAGGCCCTTGTCCAGCAGCTGGTCCTGCTGCTCCTCCTGCTCGCTGCGGGCCCCGCCGCGGGATTTGCGTTCTGCCATGTTCCGACTCTCCTTTTGTGGGTTTTAGGCTATTGTTTGCAGGCTTGGCCCGGCTATTCCGGCGCCATTGACAAAGAAGAGTGCAGGTATGTAGAATTAGTTGGCACAGATATACCCCGGGAGGCAGAGATGGCAAAGCTATATTTCCACTACGGCGCCATGAACAGCGGCAAGACCACCGCCCTTATGCAGGTGGCCTTCAACTACGAGGAGCGCGGCATGCAGGTGCTGGTGCTGAAGCCCGCCGTGGACACCAAGGGCGCCGCCACCCTCCTCTCCCGCATAGGCGTGAGCCGTCCGGTGGACGCGCTGGTGGACAGCCGGGAGGACCTTTTTGACCTGATGGTGAGGGAAAAGGTGCTGCGCCGGGTGGACTGCGTGCTGGTGGACGAGGCCCAGTTCCTCACCCCCGCCCAGGCGGACCAGCTGTTCCGGGTGGCGGTGCTGCTGGACATACCGGTCATCTGCTACGGCCTTAGAACCGACTTTATGTTAAGGGGCTTTCCGGGCAGCACCCGGCTGCTGGAGATCGCCCACTCCCTGCAGGAGCTCAAGACCATCTGCCGGTGCGGGCGCAAGGCGGTGGTGAACGCCCGGCTTGTGGACGGGGAGTTCGTGTTCTCGGGGGAGCAGCTTGCCATAGACGGCGGGAACGTAACCTACGAGCCGCTCTGCGCCGAGTGCTATTTCAGGATAAAGGAGAAGCACAATGCAGGCGCAGAGGATTGAGGTGGAGATAAAAAAACTGCGCCGCCAGGACTACGACCGGGCGCTGGACATTGCGAGGCGGAGCTTTATGGCCCACGTGGGGGCGGGGCTCACCGAAGAGGGGCAGCAGTCCTTTCTGCGCTACGCCGAGAAGCGCGCCTTCCTGCTGAGGCAGGCGGCGGGGCACGAGTCCTACGGGGCGTTTCAGGGCGGGGAGATGGTTGGGATGATGGAGATACGCCGGCGCAGCCACCTCTCGATGCTGTTTGTGGAGCCGGAGCTGGTGGGCCGCGGTGTGGGCGGGGCGCTGCTGCGGCACTGCATCCGGCTCTGCAGCCCAAAGCTCCTGCCCCGGGCGCTCACCCTTAACGCCTCCCCCTACGCCATGGGGTTCTACCGGCACCTGGGGTTCAGCGAGACCGGGCCCGCCAACTGCGAGGGGGGCCTTACCTCCACACCCATGCAGCTGATGCTGAAGGGACGCATCTGAGCGGAGCGCGGCAAGAGGATTTTTTAGGTTGACAACCCTGACCCGAGGGGGCATAATCATACCTACAAAAGAACATCGGGCGCTGCCGGAGACAAGGGAAACGGGTGTGAGTCCCGTGCGAACTCGTCGCTGTGAAGGGCAAGCTGCGGTCCATTATGTCACTGGGAAACCGGGAAGGCGGATCGCGGCGCCAAAGCCTCAGCCAGAAGACCTGCCGGCGGCTGCGCGACCGAAACCACGAGACCTGGGGACGGCGCCGGCCAGAGATGGCCGCGGCTTAGTTTTGGAAGGAAGCTGTTGCTGCCTCCCGGTCTTTTTGTGCGGCAAAAAAACCGGGAGGTTATTTTTATATGAAAAGCAACAAAAAAACCATTGTGATCCTGGTGTCGGCGCTGCTGGTGCTGGCGCTGGTGTTTGGAGCGGTGACCATCCTCACCTCCCCCGGCACCAATGCAGGGGAAAAGCTGGTGACGGTGGAGGTGATCTCCGGCGGCGAGACGGTGGAGGTGTACGAGGAGAAGACCGACGCCGAGTTCCTGGGCCAGCTGCTGCTGGAAGCGGGCATCGCCGAGGGCGAGGAGAGCGAGTACGGCCTTTACATCACCGCCGCGGCCGGGATAACCGCCGACGAGGGCAACCAGGAGTGGTGGTGCATCACCAAGGGGGGCGAGGAGGTGTTTACCGGCGCCGACAGCACCCCCATTGCAGACGGGGACCGCTTTGAGCTCACCCTCATGGTGGGCTGGTAAATGCAGCAGCTCTCCCCCACCCGAAGGCTTGCCGCCGCCGCCATGATGGCGGGGCTGCTGTTTGCGGTGCAGGTGGCGATGGCCGCCCTTCCCAACATAGAGCTGGTGTCGCTGCTGGTGGCGGCCTTTGCGGTGGTGTTCGGCAGGGCAGCCCTGCCGGGCATCTTCGCCTTTGTGCTGCTGGAGGGGGTGGCCTACGGCTTCGGGTCCTGGTGGTTCTGCTACCTCTATGTCTGGCCGCTGCTGTGGGCCGCGGCCAGGGCCCTTCGGCACCTCTCCGGCTCGGCGCTCGCCTTTTCGGTGCTGCTGGGGCTGTTCGGGCTGATGTTCGGGGCACTCTGTTCCCTCACCTACCTTGTGATACTCGGCCCGGCGGGTGGCTTTGCCTACTTCCTCTCCGGGATACCCTTTGACCTCATCCACTGCGCCGGCAACGCCGCGGCTGGACTGCTGCTCTGGAAGCCGGTGGTGGCGGGCCTTGGGAAGGCGTCCAGCCTGCTCCGGCGCTGAAAACAAAAAAGCTCAGAAAAGCGCCCCGCGGCGGAAGGCCGCGGGGCGCTCTTTGAATTTACCCAGGTCTATGCTGTTTTAGCGGCAGGCGCGGCGCTTTATGACCAGCACCACCACCATGCACACCACGGCCACAGCCGCCGCCAGCACCCACACGAAGATGCCGCTGTCGTCCCCGGTGTTGGGGATGTTGTTGGGGTTCTGGGCTGTGGAGTCATCCACCGCGGCCTGGGCCTTGGCCACAGTAAAGGTGGCGCTGGCAGAGCCGCCGTTGGACCGGACGGTTATGGTGTGCTGGCCCTCGCCGAGGGTATCGAGGAAGGCGGCCTTGAGGGTAACTATGGTGCTGCCCGCGCGCGTTTCATAGTTTGCGACGTCAAGGGCGCTGCCATCCAGCTGCAGGTCTATAAAGTCGGAGAACTCGGCGGTGGAGGTGAACTCGAGGCCGCCGGTACTGCCCTTCTGCCAGGAGCTGCCGTTGCCCTTTATTATGGTTGGAACAATGGGGATCACCAGCTGGTCGGCGGTAACCTGGGTGACGCCGTTCTCATCCGAGAAGAGCAGCCCGCAGACCGAGCATGCCCAGTGCTCAGCGGTTCCGGCGCTCTCGGTGGTGGCCTCTACCCTCTCCACCTTTTGGAGAGAGTGGGCCGCGGGGATTTCGGTGTAGTTTCCCTTTCCGTTGCAGCGGGTGCAGAGCTGGTATTTATTGCCGGGCGCCGTACAGGTGGCCGCAGTTTCTACATGCCACTCTCCTTCATAGGAGTGGCCGCCGAAGACGTCGGTGCATATGCTGTCAAGAACCTGGCTGGCACTTTTTTCTTCCACCGACTCGATAGTTCCGGACCCGACGCCTCCAACGCCATTGAGGCCAGGATTCTTTTCAATGATAAAGGAGCAGTTTGCAACGCTGCCGCTGGTCACATATCCGGCAAAGCCTCCTACAGAGGAAGCGGTTGGGTTACTGGATTTGACAATGCCGGTTGAGTGGGGGTTTTTAATGTCGCTGCCCTTGTTTTCACCGACAAAGCCGCCCACGTAGGGCTCATAGCCCGAAATGGTAAAGGTGCTGTCGACGTCGCCATAGGCGGCGCAGCCCTGAAACTCGCCCGCGCCGTTCACCGAGCCCACAAATCCGCCCAGCTTCCAGCTGCTGCCGGTTACATCCACGTCAGCGGTGCAGCCGCTGTAGCTCGGGGTTTCAAGTGGTCCACTGCTGGTTGTGTTGGAATAGCCCACAAACCCGCCTATGGCTACGGTGACATCAATCTCACCGGCGGCGGAGCAGTCCTCAAAGGTGCCGCCATTGGCAGCGCCGACAAAACCGCCGCAGTTGCCGGCTCCGGTTATGGTAACGCCGTCCGCATGGCAGTTTTTAAATTCGCAGCGGTAAACGTCCCCGGCGAGCCCGCCCACCTTGTTTCTGTTGTCGGTGGAGACGGTTATTATCTTGCCGGACACAGTAATATTTTCAAAAACAATGGTGGTGCCAGGGTTGGTCAGGGCAAAGGCACAGAAAATGCCTGCGTAGTTCCTCATGAGGCCCTGCTCATTGGAATAGATGACGGCGTCCTCAATGGTGAGGTTTGACGCGCCAACCTCATTGCCGTCGTCGTTGGTGATACCTATGTACCCAAAAAGGCCCGCGGCGTTGAGGGTTGTCCTCTCGTCCACATAAAGCCCGGTTATGGTAAAGCCGCCGCCGTCAAAATATCCCCTAAAGGGCGCGGAGGTGGTTTGGCCGAGCGTTGACCCATTATCCACGATCTTGTAAATGCCGATTGGGGTCCAATAACGGCCGGAAAGGTCAATATCACCGGTGAGTTTTATTTTAAATAATGCACCTGTTTGCAAAATTTTGCAATCATTTGTGCAGTTTATTACTGTTTTTTACGCCTGCTGCTTGCCGTCGCCGTCTGAAATGGCGGATTTCCCGGCGGCGTCCCCCAGGCAGAAGGCGCGGCGAAGGGGGCCGAAGGTGAGCAGGATGAACAGCGCTGCGTTGAAGAAGCTTAGAATCATCTGATCCTTAAAGATGCTGAAGAGGAAAGGCATGTAGGAGAAGATGCCCACCGCCGCAGACCCCACCGCAATGGGGATAAGACGCCGGTCGCAGAAGGCCAGCACCACCAGGATCAGCTCTAGGGCGAAGCCGTAGCGCTCGTGCATGTGGGGCAGCAGCAGCACCGCTGCAAACTCGCTCCAGGCGGCGAAAACGAGGTAGCTCTTAAAACCGGCTCTCGGGGCTTTGTTCGCGCAGTAGCAGAAGCCCAGCAGCAGCACCGCCGCCAGCATCAGCACACCCAAAAGAGGCTGGTAGTATCCCATGGCATAGCCGCCGTCCGGGGTCATAAGCAGGGTGTAGATGTTGGGGTAGTTGAGGGTGAGCTCACTGTAGCTCCCGGTCTGGGCCACATAGATGGAAAAAACGTCCAGCAGCGGCCTGCCCGCCAGCATTGCCGGCACCGCGCAGAGCACCATCACAATCGGCACCAGCAGGAAGTTGAGTATGCTGAATCTTCTCTTCTTGTAGTAGTAAACCAGCAGGAAGGGCAGCAGGAAGATGGCCTGGAGTTTGAGCGCCAGGGCGATGCCATACATAACGAAGGCCAAGCGGTGCCGGTCCCTGCCCAGGAACATAAGGCAGAGCAGCAAGAAGGAGGTGTACAT
>CALXAK010000097.1 GCA_944386255.1 uncultured Clostridia bacterium | reverse complement strand
GGTCTGCCTCACCGCCGCGGCGGTCGCGGTGGTGCTGGCGGCGGTGCTGTTTGCGGGCGGCAGGACCCAGCAGCGGCCGGAGGACCCGCAGGAACAGGCTCCGGAGGAGGGCGCGGGGGACAACTCCCCCGCCGGAGCCGGGACCGAGGATCTGCCGGTGCTCTCCCAGCAGAAGGTGGGCTGGGGGCTGGGTCCCGACCGGGACCAGCTGGGGCGGCCGCTGGACGCGGTTAACGCCCAGGAGAAGTACTCCTCCCTCGGAGCGGACTTCATACTGCCGGAGGATGGTAACAACATCCTGCTCACCTTTGACCTGGGCTACGAGAACGGCTACACCGAGAGGATAATCGACACACTCAACAGCAGAGGGGTCAAGGGGGTGTTCTTCATCACCATGGACTACCTTGAGAGCGCGCCGGAGATTGTGGAGAAGATAATCGCCGGCGGCCACATCCTCGGCAACCACAGCACCACCCACCCCTCCTTCCCCGGCATAAGCGCCGAGGAGGCCCGGCAGGAGGTGCAGCAGCTGCAGGACGCGGTGCTGGAAAAATTCGGCTACGAGATGACCCTCTTCCGGTTCCCCATGGGGGAATTCTCGGAGCAGATGATTTCGGAGCTCGCCGGGCTCGGCTACCGGAGCGTGTTCTGGAGCTTTGCCTACAAGGACTGGCTCACCGACAGCCAACCCGACCCCTCCGAGTCGCTGGACCTGCTGGTGGAGAAAGCCCACCCAGGGGCCATCTACCTGCTGCACGCGGTGAGCTCCACCAACGCTGCGATTCTGGGGGACTTTATAGACCAGATGCAGGCAAAGGGCTACAGCTTTGCCTCCCCCTACGGAGAGCAGGGCCCCGGGGAGGAGAGTATAATCTGAGCTCCGGGTCGCAAGGCCCTCCACCCTCCCCGCCGGCTGGCGGGGAGGGTTTATTTTGTTGACAAAGGTCCTTTGCGGGTAATATAATGTTCTTTATGTCTATAAACAAGTGCATAGCAAAGGAGTTGCAGAAATGACGACCTATTTCTCGGTGGGTGCTGCCATATTCCTGACGCTGATGGCTGCCGGAATGTGGGGCAGCTGGATGCAGGTGGTAAAACACCTCAAGGGGTTCCCGATTGAGGGACTCGTGTTCTACCTCTACAGTTTTTCCCTCGTACTTATCTGGGCCGTGACTCTGCTGCTGGCCCCCTCCCTCATCCCGGAGGGTGTGGTGGCCGCCACCGCCAAGATCGAGCCCCTGGTGATGCTCAAGATACTCACCGGCGGCGCCATGATGGCAATTGGAATGTTTGTGAGCCTCACGGTGCTCAGCCGCCTGGGCCTGCTGCTGGGCACCGCCATCAGCAACATTATCTCCAGCATACTGGGAATAGTGGTGAGCATCTCGGAGGAGGGCATGCCCTCCTCCGACAACGCTCTGGCTCTGCTCATAAGCTGCGTCGTGGTGTTTATAGTGGCCGGCCTTGTCTGCAACTACGCCTCGGTGCTGCGGGAGCGGGACCGGGCTGAGGCTGAGGGCCGCACCGTCCAGAAGGCAAAGGGCACCATCACCGGCGGGGTGATGGCGATGATAATCCTCACCGCCGTGCTCACCACCGGCTGGAGCATCGGCACCGCCGCCGGCACCGCTGCCGGCGCGCCACCCATCCTCACCTGCGCCTACATGGCCACCGGCTCCTTCCTGGGCTCCGCCGCGGTGGCGGTGGTGCTCTTCACCCGGCGCCACGAGTGGAAGACGGTGCTCTGCATCGGCACCAGCAAGAAACCGATGCTGCTGGGACTCATCGCCTCCCTCTGCCACTACGGCGGCAACCTCATCTCCATCTACGCCATGCCGGTCATAAGCGCCACCCTCTCCTTCCTCTTCGGCAGGACCTCCACCGTGTGGACCTACTTCTGGGGGCTGTTCTACCGGGAGTTTGCGGGCTCCAAAAAGCGCACCTACATAGTGCTCGCGGTGGGCATACTGCTGTTCTTCGCGGCGGTGGCGCTGCTGGGAATGTTCAACTACTCATAAGTTCGGCCAAAATAAAACCCCCGGCCGCAGATAATCTGCGGCCGGGGGTTTTGTTCCGTCTGGGTTGCCCGGCAGGCGGAAAATGTGTGCCGGCGTTAAAAGAGGCGCCGCGTGACCGCAAAAAGGGGTCAGAGCGAGGCCGCCGCGGCCTCTATGGCGGCGGCAAGCCCCCTCGCCATGGCGCCGAGGGGAAGGCTCGGCTCCCCCTGCTGCGGCAGAAGGGGTATGTGGATGAACCCCGCCCTTATCCCGGTGCCGGCGGTGCGGTAGAGCAGGGAGTAGAGCAGGCAGTTGCAGACGAAGGTGCCTGCGGTGTTGGACACCTCTCCCGGCAGGCCCTGGCCCCTCACCGCGGCGGCCATGGCCTCCACCGGCAGGGTGGAGAAGAGGCCGTCCGGCCCGCCGGGGAGGATGGGCAGGCCCTTGGGGGAGGCCCCGGAGTTGTCCGGGATGCGGGCGTCCATGAGGTTTATGCCTATGCGCTCGGGGGTTATGGCCTTTCTCCCCCCGGCCTGGCCCACCGATATGATGGCGGCGGGGGATATCTCCCCTGCCATGCCCATCACCACCGACGGGGCCTCGCTGAACACTGTGGGGACCCGGAGCTTAACCACCCTGAAGCCGGCCAGCTGCTCCGGCAGCAGCTTTACCGCCTCCCAGGAGGGGTTTACATCCGCCCCGCCAAAGGGGTCAAAACCGGTGATTAGCAACTTCCTTTCCATTTTACCTCTCTTTCTCCGCTACTGGTGCGCCCGGGGCAGGCTCCAGCGGTACCTGGCGGCCAGCAGCCGCAGCGCTACCACGCTGCCCGCTCCGCCGATGGTGGCGCTGTAGTGGCCGAGGAGGCTCAGCAGTATGAGGAACACCCCCGCGCCTATGAGCGAGGCGCAGGCGTAAAAATGTTTTACAAAGATGTAGGGCATGTTGCCGGCCATAACGTCCCGCAGCACGCCGCCGCCGACGCCGGTGACCACCCCCACAAATACCAGCAGGAAGAGGTTGTCCCGGTGGCCAAGGTCCAGCGCCCGCTGGATGCCCACCACCGTGAATATGCCGAGACCCAGGGAGTCCATCAGCAGCAGCACCAGCTCATAGGCGTGCTGCCTGCGGCCCAGCAGCTGCCGGACCGAGGGGAAGAACACCAGCAGCGCGGTGCCCACCGCCACCAGAGCGTAGACCGGGTGCACAAAGGTGGAGGGGGGCACCGCCCCCAGCACAAGGTCCCGTATCACCCCGCCCCCAACAGCGGTGGTGAGGCCCAGAATGCAGACCCCGAACACGTCCATGCCCTTCTGGACGCCGGTCATGGCTCCCGACACCGCAAAGGACACGGTGCCGATAAGCTCCAGTATGAAGGTAAGACTCTCAGGCATTGCAAAAACACCTCCGGGAGGGAAATGCTGCGGCCTACACGCCGGAAACATAGCTCCTGTCCACCGTTATGAGCGAGCGGCAGGTGGGGTACTGGCTCTGGAGCAGCTGGTCTATGCGCTGCTTTAGCTCCTGGTCGGACAGCTTGCAGTCGTAGGGTTTTACCACGTCGAACACCGCTATCTGCCGCTGGGCCCCGTCCACCAGCCTCAGGTCGTGGATGGTGAGGGAGGGGTGCACCGTCTTTACCGCCTCCGCCAGCCAGCTGCGCAGCCGGTCGGTCTCGTCGTCCGAGCGTATGGGGTCGTAGTGCACCACCATGTGTATGCCGTCCTGCTCGAGAAAATCCTTCTCGATGTCGTCGGTGACGTCGTGGCTCACTATCACGTCCACCTCCGCCGGCATCTCCACATGGACGCTGGCGAAGCGCTGGCCGGGGCCGTAGTCGTGTATCATGAGGTCGTGGGTGCCGATGACCCCGGGGTAGCTCATTATCTTTTTGCGTATGCGCTCCACCGTCTCCGGGTCGGGGGCGGCCCCCAGCACCGGGTCCAGGGTTTCCTTTATGAGGCCTATGCCGCTGAAGATTATGAAGGCCGCCACGAGGGTGCCCATGTAGCCGTCCAGCGAGAGGGAGGTGAGCTTTGACACCGCCGCCGCCAGCAGCACCGCCGAGGTGGCGATGGCGTCGTTGCGGCTGTCCGCCGAGGTGGCGATGAGGGTGCCGGAGCCGATGACCCTGCCCAGCTTTTTGTTGAAGGCCATCATCCAGAGCTTGAGCAACACGCTGAAGGCCAGTATGGCAAGGGAGAGCAGGCTGTAGCTGGCGCTCTCGCCGGAGATTATGCGCTGAACGCTGGTTTTTAAAAGCTCAAAGCCCACCAGCAGTATAATGACCGCCACTGTGAGACCGGCGATGTACTCGTACCGGCCGTGGCCGTAGGGGTGCTCCCGGTCGGCGGGGCGGGAGGAGAGCTTGAAGCCCAGCAGGCTTATTACGCTGGAGGAGGCGTCGGACAGGTTGTTGGCGGCGTCGGCGGTGATGGCAACCGAACCGCTGAGCAACCCCGCCAGCAGCTTTACCGAAAAGAGCAGCAGGTTGCAGACTATGCCCACCACACCTGCGAGCCTCCCGGCAGCGGAGCGGCCCTCCTGCCTCGAGGGGTCGAGCCCTCTGGCTCTTAGCCTATTGAGTATTAGATCTACCAAGGGAATATCCCACCTTTCGGGGAATGCGGGTATTTTTGTGCGCCGGACAGCTCCTGCCCGGCGCACTCACGCAGTATATTATATCAGTTTTTGGGGAATATGCAATCAGACCATCAGCTCGCAGATGCCGTTTGCAAAGGCCAGCGGGTCCTCGAGGGGCAGGCCCTCGATCATCAGCGCCTGGTTGTAGAGCAGCCCGGTGTAGCGCGCGAGCTTATCCTGCTGCTCCGGCCAGAGGGCGCAGAGGGTGTCGAACACCCGGTGGGAGCCGTTGAGCTCCAGCACCTTCTCCGCCTTTACCTCCCCCGCCCCCGGCATGGAGCCCAGCACCTTCTCCATCTCGATGGAGAGGGGGCCTTTGGAGGTGAGGCAGACCGGGTGACTCTTGAGGCTGGAGGAGACCTTTACCTCGCTAACCTTTCCCTCCAGCTGGTTCGCCATGAACTCCAGCATCTCCCGGTGCTGCTGCTGCTTCTGCTCCGTCTCCTGCTGCTGCTCGTCGCTCTCGAGGCCAAGGTCCCCGCCGGTTATGGAGCGGAACTCTTTGTCACCGCAGCGGCCCAGCATCTGGCAGACGAACTCGTCCACATCGTCGGTGAAGCAGAGTATGCCGTAGCCCTGGCTCGTCACCAGCTCCGCCTGGGGGACGCTGGCGAGGGTCTTGAGGTCGCTTCCGGCGGCGTAGTAGATGTACTTCTGGCCCTCCGGCATGGAGTCCAGGTACTCCTTTAATGTTACATAGCCCCCCTTGCCGGAGCTCTCAAACAGCAGCAGGTCCTCCAGCAGCTCCCGCTTTGCGCCGAAGCTGGAGTAGAGGGCGTACTTTATGTTGAGGCCGAAGGCCTTCCAGAAGGTCTCGTAGTCCTCCCGGCGGTCCTTCTGCATGGCCAGCAGCTCCCGCTTTATGCGCTTTTCCAGCGCCGCGGCTATGGCCTTTACCTGGTGGTCCTGCTGCAGCGTCTCACGGGAGATGTTGAGCGAGAGGTCCTCGGTGTCCACAAGGCCCTTTACAAAGCTGAAGCAGTCCGGCAGCAGCTGCTCGCAGCAGTCGGTGATGAGCACACCGCGGGAGTAGAGCATGAGGCCCTTTTTAAACTCCCGGGAGTAGTAGTTGTAGTCCGCCCGGCCGGGGATGTAGAGCAGGGCCTGGTAGTTGAGTGTGCCCTCCGCCTTCTGGTGGATGACCCCGAGGGGGCTTTCAAAGGCGTGGAACCGGTCCCTAAAGAACTCCTCGTACTGCTGCTTTGTTATCTCCTTCTTGTCCCGGCGCCAGAGGGGCACCATGCTGTTGAGCACCCGGTCCTCGGTGTAGTCCTCGTACTCGCTCTCGGAGCCCTCCTTGAGCCGGCGGGACTTCACCAGCATGCGTATGGGGTAGCGCACATAATCGGAGTAGCGCTTGACAATCTCCATGATGCGGTAGCTGTCCAGGAACTCGGAGTAGTTTTCGGTGTCGGTGTCGGGCTTGAGGTGCAGGGTTATCTCGGTGCCGGCAGAGGCCTTCTCCGCCGGGGTTATGGTGAAGCCGTCCGCGCCGCTGGAGACCCAGAGGTGGGCCTGCTGCTCCCCGAAGGCGAGGCTCCTGACCTCGATTCTGTCCGCCACCATGAAGGCGGAGTAGAACCCAACGCCGAACCTGCCTATTATGTCCACCTCGTCGCCCGGCTGGTTCCGGTCCACAAACTCCCCGGAGCCGCTGTGGGCGATGGTGCCAAGGTTCTCCGAGAGCTCCTGCTCGGTCATGCCGATGCCGTTGTCCTCTATTTTGAGGGTCCCCGCGTCGGGGTCGGGGGTGATGCGGATGCAGAAATCCTCCCTTCCAAGCCCCACGCTCTGGTCGGTGAGGGAGCGGAAGTAGAGCTTGTCCAGCGCGTCGCTGGCGTTGGAGATGAGCTCCCGCAGGAATATCTCCCGGTTGGTGTAGATGGAGTTTATCATGAGGTCGAGGATCTTCTTTGACTCGGCCTTAAACTGTTTTTTGGCCATTTTTTTGCCTCCAGAAACAAATTGGTTGGCACTCTTACATAGAGAGTGCCAACCAAAATATACACCCGTGGGTCAAAAAAATCAAGGCCCGCAAAATGGCATATTTTGTGAACGCCTACCTCCGGTAGCTGGAGAAGAAGGCGCGGGTGCGCTGGTTGCTGGGGTTGCCGAACACCTGCTCCGGGGCGCCCTGCTCCGCAATGACCCCGCCGTCCATAAATATCACCCGGTCGGCGATGCCCCTTGCGAACTCCAGCTCGTGGGTCACCACAATCATGGTGCGGCCCCGGGTCTTTAGCTCCCTTATCACCCGCAGCACCTCCCCGGTGAGCTCCGGGTCCAGGGCGGAGGTGGGCTCGTCAAAGCAGAGGATCTGGGGGTCCAGCGCCAGCGCCCTTGCAATCGCCACCCGCTGCTGCTGGCCGCCGGAGAGCTGGTGAGGGTAGAAGTCCGCCCGGTCTGCGAGACCCACCTCCCCCAGCAGCTCCAGCGCCTTCGCCCGGTTGCGCTGGAGTATATCCCGGCGGTGCTGGCGGTAGTCCGGCAGTTTTTTCGCCATCATGTTGGGGGCCAGCTCCACATTGCCAAGGGCGGTGTACTGGGGAAAGAGGTTGAACTGCTGGAACACCAGCCCCAGCTTGAACCTGGCGCCGCTGTCCGGTCCCTGCGGGCCGCCGAATATGTACTCCCCGTCCACCGCGGCGGAGCCCTCGTCCGGGGTCTCAAGTGAGTTGAGGCAGCGCAGCAGGGTGGTCTTGCCGGAGCCGGAGGACCCCAGTATCACCAGCACCTCGCCCTTTTCCATGGTGAGGGATATGTCCTCCAGCACTCTGGAGGCGCCAAAGCTCTTTTTAAGATTTTTAACTTCCAGTATCGGCATTGTCTACACCTTGAAATAGCTGAGTTTCTTTTCGCCCCAGGACATGAGGATGGTTATGACTCCGCAGAAGATGAGGTAGAAGGCCCCGGACTAGAAGAGCGGCCAGAGCACCGCCTCGGTGGCGATGAACTCCTTGGCGGCCATGGTGACCTCCTTTATGGCGATGGTGTTGGCGAGGGCGGTGTCCTTGGCGAGGGTGATTATCTCGTTGCCCATGGCGGGCAGGATGCGCTTTACCACCTGCAGCAGAGTGACCTTAAAGAAGGTGCCGGCCCGGCTCATGCCCAGCACCTGGGCGGCCTCCTGCTGGCCCCTGGGTATGGCCTCGATGCCCCCGCGGTAGATCTCGGAGAAGTAGCGGGCGTAGTTTATTACGAACGCCACCAGCACCGCCGTCATGCGCGGGAGCATGGTGGACTCCCAGAGAAGGCCGGGGCCGTAAAAGACTATGAATATCTGCAGCATGAGCGGCGTGCCCCTTATCACCCAGACAAAGGCCCGGGTGAGCAGCGCCACCGGCCGGAACCTGCTGCGGGAACCCAGCATCACCACAAGGCCCAGCGGCAGGGAGAAGAGCAGGGTTACAAAGAAAATCTCAGCCGTGAAGGAGAAGCCCTTCAGCAGCTTGAGCGTTACCTCCAAGAAAAAGTCCAGCGACATCGGTTCGCCTCCCGGGGATTATTGGCCCATGGCAGGGCTCATGGGGGTCCCGCCGAAGCGGGGCCCCCTTTGAGAGCCGGCATATTCTGTTAACCGGCGAAGTTCTCCTCAATCATGTTGCCGGAGACGCCGTACCTTTCAGCTATCTCCTGCACCACGCCCTGGGACCAGAGGTCCCGGAGGATCTCGTTCACCTTCTCGGTGATGTCGCTGCCGGAGCGGAAGCCGATGCCGTACTCCTCGGCGTTGAGCTCGGCGATGACCTTGAGGTCCTCGTAGCTGGTGCCCTCGCCTATCATGGAGTCGGCCATGACAAAGTCGATGACACAGGCCTCGCTGGCGCCGGAGGCCACCTCCACAAGGGCGTCGGTCTGCTTGGTTACCCCAACGTAGCTGAGGGCGCTGAGGGTCTCGTCGCCCTGGATGGCGCTCTCACCGGCAGAACCCATCTCGGCGCTGACGCTGCCGGTTATCTGGTCGAGGGAGGTGATGGAGTCGCCCTTAACCACCACAACCTGGGCGTTCTTCATGTAGGCCATGGAGTAGTCGAGGGCCTGCTCCTTCTCGGGGTCGATGGTGAAGCCGTTCCAGATGCAGTCGATGCTGCGGGCGTCCAGCTCCGCCTCCTTGGTGTCCCAGACGATCTCAACGAACTCCGGCTCAACACCCAGCTCCTCGCAGACCGCCTCAGCAAGCTCGGTGTCAAAGCCAATCCACTCGCCGTTCTCGTCAAAGTAGTTCATGGGCTCATAGACGGTGACGCCGATTACCAGCTTGCCCTTGTCCAGCACATACTGCAGATCGCTGTCGCCGGTCTGCTGGGCGTCGTCCCCAGCCTCCTGCTGGTCGGAGACATCTCCGCCGGTGGCGTCATCTGCCGGAGTCTGCTGGCCGCAGCCGGCCAGAAGGCCGAGGCTGAGCGCCAGCGCCATTAACATGCAAAGCAGTTTTCTCATCTTCATCTCTTAATACCTCTCTATTTCCTCTCCCGTGAGCGTTTCGCTCTGTTGTGCTATCATATTAGCATGGTAGCAGAGTAAAGTAAAGAGCATATTCGTGTTTCTACTATTTGTTTAAAATCCTGTTGATATTGACTAAAATTATATAAAAATTGCATATAATGACCGAAATTTCACCCAGAAACGGCCTCTTTTCGCTGCGAATGCTCTCTTTGTGGCAAAAAAGAGCCGCGGATGGGGCGGATCGTGGAGGCCTTGCCACAGAAGAAGTTGGGCCGCGGATGGGGGCGGGCCACAGAAATGGCAAAGCACATAAGATATGGGGCCGCGGAGGGTGTCCGATCTCAGAAAAGCAAGACCGCGTCAAAACCTGCACCGCAGGGCGCGAAATGCCGGGGCAACCTGCGAAGGGCGCGGCCCGCTCTCCGCTCCCGCCGGAGCCATCCGGGAGAGGCAATTCCCCGGCGGCGGGACCGGCAACGGGCGAGGTCGCCGGGCGCGAGATTGATTATAAGCCCGGCGGCGGAGCTGCAGGGGAGCGCAAAAAAAGAGCGCCGGGGCGCTCTTTTTTGCTTATTACTGCTCCTGCTCCTCCAACCGCTCAAGGGCTGCGCGGAGCCTTGCGAGGGTGTCCTCCCGGCCCAGCACAGCGGCCAGCTCTATGCCGCCTCCGGGGGTGGTGGGCATGCCGGAGAGCGCCACACGCAGAGGCCAGAGCAGGAAGCCGTTTTTGAGCTGGTTCTGCTCTATTAGCTGGAAGAGGGCGTCGTGGATGGAGTCCCGGTCCCAGCGCTCCAGCTGCTCCAGCACCGGCATGGCCAGGGCCAGGGCCTGCTTTGCAGTCTCGGGGCTGGTCTTCATCTTCCTGTTGCTGTAGAGGTCCAGCTCGTAGTCCTGCACCCGGTCCAGGAAGGCGAGTTTCGGGGGGATGTCCGAGAGTATCTCGCACCTCGGCTGCATGGCCTCGCAGAGCACCGCAAGGTCGATGTCCCGCCGGGAGGTGGCGGACTGGATGTAGGGGGTGGCGAGGCGCTGGAACTCCTCCGGGGGCAGCGCCCTTATGTGCTCGGCGTTGATGTACCGCAGCTTGTCGTAGTCGAAGATGGCGGGGGATTTGCTGATGCCGGAGACGTCGAACACCTGGCAGAGCTCCTCGAGGGTGAATATCTCCCGCTCCCCTCCCGGGCTCCAGCCGGTGAGGGCGAGGTAGTTGATTATGGCGGCGGGCAGATAGCCCTTGTCCACAAAGTCCTTGTAGGAGGCGTCGCCGTAGCGCTTGGAGAGCTTGCGGTGGGCGTCCTTCATCACCTGGGGGCAGTGGATGTACTGGGGCACCTCCCAGCCGAAGGCCTCATAGAGCAGGTTGTACTTGGGGGTGGAGGAGAGGTACTCGTTGCCGCGGATGACGCAGTTTATAGCCATGTCGTGGTCGTCCACCACGTTGGCGAAGTTGTAGGTGGGCATGCCGTCCGACTTTATGAGTATCTGGTCCTCCAGCTCGGAGTTGTCCACCGCAATGTCCCCGTAAACCAGGTCGTGGAAGGTGGTGGTGCCCTCCCTCGGCATCTTCTGGCGGATGACGAAGGGGCAGCCGGAGTCCAGCTTCTGCCGGACCTCGTCGGGGGTGAGCTCCCGGCAGTGGCCGTCGTAGCGGGTGACCGTCTCCTGGAACTGCTGCTTCACCAGCCGCTGCTCCAGCTCCTGCTTGGTGCAGAAGCAGTAGTAGGCCTCCCCCTTCTCCACCAGCTCCAGCGCCCGCTGCATGTAGGAGCTCTGGCGCTGGCTCTGCACATAGGGGCCGAAGGGGCCGCCCACGTCCGGGCCCTCGTCCCAGTTGAGGCCGGCCTCCTTGAGGGTGCTGTATATAATCTGCTCCGCGCCGGGCACATACCTCTCCCGGTCGGTGTCCTCTATGCGCAGGATAAATGAGCCGCCGGTCTTGCGGGCGAGCAGGTAGGCGTAGAGGGCGGTGCGCAGGTTGCCCACATGCATATAGCCGGTGGGGCTGGGGGCAAAGCGGGTCCTGACTTTCATGGCAGAACTTCCTTTCAAAACACATGGATACAGTTTAAATACTACCTCTTAACCGCCGGGATGTCAATTGACGAAGGGGGCGCTTTGGGCTATACTTTTATGGAATAAAAAACGGTTATCTCCGGGGAGGCACGGCAATGGAAGAGGCCAGCAAAAAGAGGGTTTTCAGCGGCATTCAGCCCACGGGGGGCTTTACCCTCGGCAACTATCTCGGTGCGCTCAAAAACTGGAAGAACATCCAGGACGAGTACGAGTGCGTCTACAGCGTGGTGGACCTGCACGCGCTGACGGTGCGCAACGACCCCGCCACGCTGCGCCGGCAGATAAGGGAGGCCTGCGCCATGCTGCTGGCGCTGGGCATAGACCCCCACAAGAGCATACTCTTTGTGCAGAGCCATGTGAGCGCCCACGCGGAGCTCTCCTGGCTGCTGTCCTGCTACACCCAGTTCGGTGAGCTCTCCCGCATGACCCAGTTTAAGGACAAGAGCCAGAAGCACCCGGACAACATAAACGCCGGGCTCTTCACCTACCCGGTGCTGATGGCGGCGGACATACTGCTCTACGACACCGACGTGGTGCCGGTGGGGGCGGACCAGAAGCAGCACGTGGAGCTGACCCGGGACGTGGCCATACGCTTTAACGGCCTTTACGGGGACACCTTCCGGGTGCCGGAGCCGCTATTCACCAGGGTGGCCGCGAGGGTTATGTCGCTGCAGGACCCGGCCGCCAAGATGAGCAAGAGCGACCCCAACGAGAACGCCCGCATAATGCTCTCGGACAGCTCCGAGGCGATAGTGCGCAAGATAAAGCGCGCCGTCACCGACTCCGGCAGCGAGGTCTGCCGCGGGGAGGGCAAGCAGGGGGTGGAGAACCTCATGAGCATATACGGCGGCGTCACCGGCAGAAGCTTTGAGGAGATTGAAGAGGAATTCCGGGGCCGGGGCTACGGGGACTTCAAGGCCGCGGTGGCGGACGCGGTGGTGGCGGAGCTGCAGCCGCTGCAGCAGGAGTACCAGCGCATCCTCTCGGACAGGGGGTACCTGGACGGGGTGCTGAAGGAGGGCTCGGAGAGGGCCTCCAGCATAGCCCGGAAGGTGCTCTCGAGGGCCCAGAAGAGGATTGGCATAAACATATTCCGCTGAAAATACGGCTTTACCGGGAGGGGCGGCGGTCCCTCCCGCTTTTTTTGCAAAAAACTCTCTTTTGAATATGAAAAAATATGAAAGAGCATGAAAACCCGCCTTGCCGCAGGGCGCCCGGGCGGGGTACAATGCCCCTGCCGGCAGAAAAAGGAGGACTCCATGGAACAAAAATACTTTACCCTCGACGAGGTGGCGGCCATGCTGCGGCTGACCCCGCGCACCATTCGCAGTTATCTTGCGAGCGGCGCGCTGAGCGGCGCCAAGGTGGGCGGCAGGTGGCGGTTCACCGAGGAGGACATCCAGAATCTGATGACGGAGGACAGAACAGTGAACACCAACTATCAAAAAACCAACGCGGCGGTGCGGGACTTTCTGGAGGGGGTGGACCCGGACGGCGGGGACGGGCTGAGGGTCTGCATGGTGCTGGACCTGCCCGCCCGGCAGGAGGAGGCGCTGGAGAGGGCGCTGGAGGTCTGCCGCATGGCGGAGAGCAGCAGCGGGCTCACCTTCCGCTTCGACCAGCTGCCGGAGGAGCAGCGGGCGAGGTTTGTGGTTATATCCGGCCCGGAGTTCGCCGCGGGGGCGCTGAAGGCGCTGAGCGGCGAGTAACAAAGGGCAAAAGCAGTCCCCCGCGGCCAAAACCTGCCGCGGGGGCGTTTTTTAAAAGTACATGTAGAGGGTTGCGGGGATCATGCCGTTGTAGAGCTTGCGGCGGCGGGCGGCCTTCTGGCCGAACTGGCGCTCAAACTCCGGGTGGCTGCTTATGACATAAAGGCCCTTGGAGGGGGCGGCGCGGTAGCGCTCCCCGAACTCCTGGTAGAGCCGCTCCACCTGGGCGGGGGTCATGAGCCGCTCGCCGTAGGGCGGGTTTGCCAGCACCAGCGCCTCCCGGGGCAGGGCTGTTTTTGTGGCGTCCGACACTGAAAAACTTATGCAGTCCCCCACCCCGGCCCTTTTGGCGTTGAGCCGGGCGTTCTCCACCGCCTCGGGGTCGATGTCGCTGCCCACCGCCCGGAAGGGCGCCTCCCGCCGGGCAGCGATGGCGGCCGCGCGCTCCTCCCGGAAGGCGTCCGCAAGGAAGCGGAAGCTCTCCCCGGCAAAGCTCCTGGAGGCTCCGGGGGCGATGTTCCGGGCCCGCAGCGCCGCCTCTATGAGCAGGGTGCCGGAGCCGCAGAAGGGGTCTGCGCAGAGGGAGTCCTCCCGCACCCGCGCAAGGTCCGCGATTCCGGCGGCAATTGTCTCCTTGATTGGGGCCTGGTGGGTGAGGGGGCGGTAGCCCCGCTTGTGCAGGCCGTCGCCGGAGGTGTCCAGCATGAGGGAGCAGCGGTCCTTTACAATGGAGAACCGAAGCATCTTGGTGACCCCGCTCTTCTCGGTGAGGAAGGGGGAGCGGTGGTCCCGCTTTAGCCGCTCCGCCGCCGCCTTTTTTGCCACCGACTGGCAGGCGGGCACGCTGGTGAGGCGGCTGTTTATGCAAAATCCCTTTACCGGGAAGGCGTCGGTGCGGTCTATGTAGTCCCCCAGCGGCACCGCCATGACCCCCTCGAACAGCTGGTCGAAGGTCTCGGCCGGGAACTCCGAGAGCAGCAGCAGCACCCGCTCGGCGGTGCGCAGCCAGAGGTTTGCCCGGGCAATGCCGGGGGCGTCGGCGGTGAAGAGCGCCCTGCCGTCCTGCAGTTGCACATCCTGCATGCCGAGGCGGCGCAGCTCGAACCCCAGCACCGACTCAAGGCCGAAGCCGCAGGTGGCGACGCATCTGAACTCCATCTTTTACCCTCCCATCAAAATGCGCTGCGGTAGAGCCGCAGCGCAGGGTCTTTAGAGAATTATATATCATTCCTCCGGGATGAGCAAGCCGTAGCTGTCGTCGTGGCGGCGGTACACCAGCGCCACCTCCCCGGTCTCCACCAGGCGGAAGAGGAAGAAGCTGTGGCCCAGCATGTTCATCTGGAGTATGGCCTCGTCCGGCTCCATGGGCTTTACCGAGAAGCGCTTCTCACGGGCTATGCGGTAGACCCCCTCGGCAAACTCCTGGGGCTCCGGGGCCTCGGGGGCCTCCAGCGGCTCCAGCGCCGGGTCCTGGCGCTTTATGCGGTTGCCCAGCTTCTTTTTGTGGCGGGTTATCTGCCGGTCGATGAGGTCGGCGGCGTCGGCAAAGGCGGTCTCCATGTCGAAGTCGGTCTTTTCCGCCCGGTAGATAAAGCCCCTGTAGCGCACCGTGATCTCAACGGTCTGGCGGGAGTTCTCCACCGTCACGGTGACGGCGGCCTCGGCATCCTTTTCAAAGTACCTGTCAAACTTCTGCAGCCGCTTCTCCACCATGTCGAGGAAGCTCTGCTTGAGGGTGACTTTGCGTCCCGATGCTGTGATGATCATAGTTAAACCTCCCAATATATAAATAAACGCGGCAAAAAAGCCGCGTTAAACAACCGCTGTGGAGCCGGCCGCATGGCCGCACCGCCGCCGCAGAAAAACCGACAGAAAATTTGAGCGGCGTGTGTTACCATACATCCTGCATTCCCTCTAAAGTTTTTTTGCTTTTCCGCTCCCCTCGGGGGGCGGGCTTTTTTTAGCCCTCGGCGCCGGCCACGTCCACAAACACCCGCTCGTCCGCTCCGGCATAGCCCAGCTTCTCCCGGGCTATCTTCTCGATGTACTCGGCATTGTCGCTGCTGCCGCCGCCCACCACCCGGCTTATCTCGTCGTTCTGCTCCTGCTGCAGCTCTATCTGCTGCTCCAGCGAGGCCATCTCCTGCTGGCGGCTGTAGATCTTGAACTGGATGGTGACGATGGAGGCGATGAAGTAGATGCACAGCAGGCTAAGTATGCTTGCGAACAGCCTGTGCCTTCTCAGCAGCCTTGATTGGCTCTTTGTGAACTTCCGCTCTGCTATTTTGGACACCTCTTTTTGAGAGGCTGCGGCGCCTCTTGCTGATTTGATTATACACCAGCCGGGCGGAGCTTTGCAACACCGGCCTCAGCGGTGCGGTGATTTTGGACAGAATGCACAAAACCGGCCGGAACAGCCAGCCGGCAGCCCTCAGAACGGCCCTCGCCAACCCGGCCGTCCCCCGGCCCAGGAGTTTGAGCGCCCAGGCTATGGCCGGCCGGCAGGTGAGCTCAAAGCAGCCCCCGCCCGCCAGCATCCCCAGCAGTATAAACGCCCTGGGGCTGCGGCTGAAGGTCTCCCCGCAGATAAAGAGCACCGCCAGCGCCCCCGAGAGCGCCCCCGCCACCGCCCATAACAGCGGCTGGAGCCAGCGGTTTTTGACCCCGCGCAAAGGGAGGGTCAGCAGCGCCAGCAGCATGCCGAGGCCCAGGGATTTTACAAGGTCCCCGAGGTAGGCGGTGGTGTCTGCGTATATTACCGTCACCGCAGCAGCCTCTGCAGCAGCGACGCGCCCTTTATGCGGCCGCCCAGATATTCAACCGAGTTCACCCTGCCCAGCAGCAGCAGCCTGCCCTTGGCGGAGTCGAAGTTCTCGATGCGAAGGCCGCTGCCCCGCAGAGCTATGCGGCACTCCGAGAGCTCCGCCTCCATGACCTCCGGGTCGCAGCTTATCACCTCCGCCACCCCGTCTATCACCGTGCGCTCGCGGCCGGTTATGAGTATGGAGTGAGGCATTGGGTTCTGGTTTTCGGCCATAGAAATTCCTCCCCAAAATGGCTATTTAATGCCTATTCGGGGAGGAGAGAGCATATTACAGCCCGGTTATTCGCTGAGCAGCTCGTACATATCCCGGGCGGCCTCCCGGCCCTTGCGCTCGTCGGTGGAGAGCACCCGGAACCTCACCGCCCGCTCGCCTATGACCACCTCTATCTCGTCCCCCTCCTTTACCTGGTAGGAGGCTCTCACCGGCCGGCCGTTGGCGCTGACCCTGCCGGCGTCGCAGACCTCGTTGGCCACGGTGCGGCGCTTTATCACCCGGCTGAGTTTTAGGTACTTGTCCAGTCTCAAGGCTTCTGCTCCTTTATAAAACGCCCCCGAAGGCCTTGGAGCTTTTCGGGGGCAATAAGGTCTATTTTACTTCGCTACCTCGTCCTTGAGGGCCTTGCCGGCCTTGAACACGGGGACGGTGGTAGCTGCGACCTCGATCTTCTCTTTGGTTGCAGGGTTGGTGCAGACGCGGGCGGGACGATCCTTGGTCTGGAAGGTGCCGAAGCCGATCACCGACACCTTGTCGCCGGCCTTGAGAGCCTCGGCGATGCTGGAGAAGACGGCGCTGACCGCCTTGTCGGCGTCCTTCTTGGAGAGACCGGCGCTCTCGGCAACCTTCGCTGCAAGTTCTGCCTTAGTCATGTTTTGAATCCTCCTGAATTTTGATTGTTTGTTGCTTTGCTTCTTTCCATATATCATTGAGCTGCCCTATCGGGCTCTCATGGAAATCTATGCCCCGCCCGGCGGCGATGGCCTCCGCGGCGGCAAAACGGCGGGCGAACTTGTCGCAGGAGAGCTCCAGCGCCCGCTCGGCGTCCAGGTGGTTGAGCCTCGCCACGTTTACCGCGGCGAAGATGAGGTCGCCCAGCTCCTCCTGGACGTCCCCCCTACCCTCCCGAGCCTGCTGCAGCTCCTGCAGCTCCGACTGCAGGTCCGCCATGGCCCCGTCAGGTTCGCGGTAGTCAAAGCCCACATACGCGGCGCGCTTCTGCACCTTCTGGCTGCGCATGAGCGCCGGGAAGGTGCGGGGCACAGCGTTTATTGCGTCGGTGCCGGTGCGCTGGCTCTTCTCCACCCGCTTCAGGTCCTCCCAGTTGCTGAGCACCTGGCCGGCGTCCTTCGCCACCGTGTCGGAGAATATGTGGGGGTGGCGGTAGACCAGCTTTTTGCATACCGCGTCCGCAACCTGGTCGGCGTCGAAGTTGCCCTTCTCGCTCTCCATCTCGGAGTGGAGCATCACCTGCAGCAGCACGTCCCCCAGCTCCTCCCGGAGCATCTCGGGGTCCTCCCGGTCGATGGCCTCCATGAGCTCGCAGGCCTCCTCCAGCATGTTCTGGCGGATGCTCTCGTGGGTCTGGACCTTGTCCCAGGGGCAGCCCTTTTCGGGGTCCCGCAGCAGTTTTACCAGCAGCTTTAGGTCGCCCAGTGTGTATTGGTCTTTTACTTCAAATTCAGCCATAACGAAATTTATATTAGCGTAAAATTCCCACTTTTTCAAGGGCCGCTGCAACTTTTTCCCCGGCCGGAAGAGAGAGCACGTCCTCCCGGTCGATGGCCCTCAAAAGGCCGAGACAGAGAAGGTAGACCACCGCGCCCACCGCTATGCCCACCGCCATGCCGACAGTGGTCCTGGTGGGCAGGGCCAGGGTAAAGAGCTCATAGGCGAGCTTTGCCGAGACA
>CALXAK010000096.1 GCA_944386255.1 uncultured Clostridia bacterium | reverse complement strand
GGAGTAGTACCGCAACCCGCCGGGGCCCGCCGCCCCGGCGTTTTTTTCTGAAGGGAGCAGAGAGTTGCTGTTTTCCAGCCTTACCTTTATATACTGGTTCCTGCCTCTGGCGTTGGCTTTCTACCTCATAAGCCCGCGCCCCGCCCGCAACGGGGTGCTGCTGGCGGTGAGCCTCTTTTTCTACGGCTGGGGGGCGCCGGTCTACCTGCTGCTGATGGTGGCCTCCATAGCCGAGGGCTACGTCTTTGGGCTGCTCATCGGCAGGACCAGGGGTACCCCTGCCTCAAAGCTCTGGCTGGGCCTTTCGGTGGCCACCAGCGTCGGGCTGCTGGGCTACTTCAAGTACGCCGACTTTTTCATCTCCAGCCTCAACGGCCTTTTCGGCCTCGGGCTGCCGCTGCTGCGGGTGGCGCTGCCCATCGGCATCTCCTTCTACACCTTTCAGATAATGAGCTACACCATAGACGTCTACCGGGGGGACGCGGAGCCCCAGCGGGACCCGGTGGTGCTGGGAGCCTATGTGTCCATGTTCCCCCAGCTCATAGCTGGACCAATAGTCCGCTACCGGGACGTGGAGCAGCAGCTGCGCCACCGGGAGCTAAGCCTCTCGGGGGCGGCCCTCGGGGCCCGGCGGTTCATGCTGGGGCTCTGCAAAAAGGTGCTGCTGGCAAACTCCCTGGGGGAGCTCTGCAGCGCCTTCCTCGCCGCCGGCGACAGCTCGGTGCTGTTCTGCTGGCTCTACGCCCTGGGCTTTACCATGCAGATATACTTCGACTTCTCCGGCTACAGCGACATGGCCATCGGCCTCGGCAGGATAATGGGCTTCAGCTTCCTCGAAAACTTCGACCACCCCTTCGAGTCCTCCAGCGTCACCGAGTTCTGGCGCCGCTGGCACATGTCCCTGGGCTTCTGGTTCCGGGACTATGTCTACATCCCCCTTGGGGGCAACCGGGTGTCCAGAGCCCGCTGGGTGCTCAACATACTGGCGGTCTGGCTGCTCACCGGACTATGGCACGGTGCGGCCTGGAACTTTGTGGCCTGGGGGCTGCTGTTCGGCCTGCTGCTCATGGCGGAAAAGCTGTTCCTGCTGCGGGCGCTGAAAAAGCTCCCCGCCCTCGGGCACATCTACCTGCTGCTGGCGGTTGTGGCGAGCTTTGTGCTGTTCAACGCCTCCAGCCTTGCCCAGGCGGGGGAGCAGCTGCGGGGGATGTTCGGCCTCGGCGGGCTGCCACTGGTGTCGGCGCAGGCGCTCTACTGCCTTCGCTCCTTCGGCCCCACCCTGCTCATTTCCGCGGTGGGCTGCACCAGCCTGCCGCTGAAACTGGCCCGCGCCCTCTCCTCCCGCCCCGCGGCGAGGCGGGTGATGCTGGCGCTGGAGCCGCCGCTGCTGGCGGGCCTGCTGCTGCTGGCCACCGGCTACCTGGTGGACGGGTCCTTCAACCCGTTCCTCTACTTCAGATTTTAAGGAGGCGGCAGCATGGGTGAGAGAATTAAAAACATGGCGGTGGTGCTGCTGCTCTCGGCGCTGGTGCTGGGCCTCGGCCTGGGGCTTGCGCTGGGCGCCCCCCGGGAGACCTCCCTCTCGGAGAGGCGGCCGCTGCAGCAGTTCCCGGCCCTCAGCCTCCAGTCGGTAATGAGCGGCGAGTTCATGGAGCAGTTCGAGAGCTTCTCCCAGGACCAGTTCCCCGGCAGGGAGCTGTTCCGGGCGGTTAAGGCCGCCGGCACGGTGGGCCTTTTCGGGCGGGGGGACTACAACGGCCTCTACCTTTACAACGGCCAGCTGGCGGCGGCGGAGTATCCGCTGGACACCGCCATGGTGGAAAACGCCGCCGCGGTCTTTGAAAGGGTGCGGGAGCTCTACCTCGAGGGCACCGGCTGCAGTGTGTATCTTTCGGTGGTGCCGGACAAGAACCAGTTTCTGGCGGAGCCCAGCGGCCACCTGTCGCTGGACATGGGGCGGATGGTGAGCATCCTCCGGCAGAGCCTGCCCTGGATGGAGTATATAGACATTCTCCCCCTGCTCTCGGCCGGGGACTACTACTCCACCGACACCCACTGGCGGCAGGAGAAGATAGAGGACGTGGCCCGGCTGCTGCTAGAAGCCATGGGCACCTGGCCCGGCTCCTTCGAGAGCTACACCGCCGCCCTGGCGGACGATGACTTCCGGGGGGTGTACGCCGGCCAGTGGGCGCTGCCGGTGGAGGGGGAGAGCCTCTGCTACCTCCAGGGCGGCAGCATCTCCGCCGCCACCGCCACCGGCTACAAGGGGGAGGACATCCCGGTCTACGACCTTGCGGCGCTGGACGGCGCCGACCCCTACGACCTCTTCCTCGGCGGGGCGCAGCCGGTGATATACATCGAAAACCCCCTTTGCACCACCGGACGGGAGCTGGTGGTGTTCCGGGACTCCTTCGGCTCCAGCCTGGTTCCGCTGCTGCTGCAGGGCTACAGCCGGGTGACGGTGGTGGACATCCGCTACATGGACTACCGGGCCCTCGGGGACTACCTCGAGTTTAGGGACCAGGACGTTCTCTTTGTCTACAGCACCCTGGTG
>CALXAK010000095.1 GCA_944386255.1 uncultured Clostridia bacterium | reverse complement strand
GGTGTTTGTCTACATGTACCTGATTGTGGCGGTTATATTCCGGGCCATAGGGGACAGCCGCACCCCGTTCCTCTTTTTGATACTCTCAAACCTGCTTAACGTACTGCTGGACCTTGTGTTCATTGCGGCGCTGGACATGGGCTGCGCCGGTGTGGCGGTGGCCACCGTGACCGCCCAGGGCGCCGCGCTGGCCCTCTCGCTGCTCTCGCTTGGCAGACGCCTTCGCGCCCTGCCCGGGGAAGGCCGGACCTTTGACGGGGCCACCGCCGCCGAGGTGGGCCGCAACGCGGTGCCGGCGGTGCTGCAGCAGCTGGTGCTGTCGGCGGCGTTCGTGGTGTTCCAGCGCTCGCTCAACACCCTCGGGGCCGCCACGGTCAGCGGGTACTCCGGCGCGGTCAAGATACAGAACCTCATCTACCGGCCCTTCCTCAACTTCCACGACGCGGGCACCACCTACGCCTCCCAGAACTACGGAGCCCGCAAGGTTGGCCGGATAAAGGGCGGCTTCCGGGCGCTGCTGCTGCTGGAGGGCTGCCTTGCGGCGGTGGGAGCGCTGCTGTTCCTCTTTGGGGGCGAGGGCCTTGTGGAGATGATCGTGGGTCCGGACCAGCGGGAGATTGTGGCCACCGGGGCGTACTTCCTCAGGATGATGGTGATAACCCTCCCCTTCAGCGCCCTCATGTACGCCATGCAGGGGATTATGCAGGGCATAAACGAGATGGGCAGCGTGTTTATCGGCACCGCCCTCGGGATGCTGCTGCGCACGGTTTTCGTGGTGCCGGCGGTGCCGGCCATAGGCTTTGATGCCATCTGGATAGCCATACTCATAGGCGACGGCGTGGAGGCGGTTTATCTGGTTATAAGATATTTTGTGAGGACCCGCACCGACCTTGTGCGTAACCTTAAAGGCGACAGAGAGGGGGCGAAGGCATGAGCGAAGCGAGGATGCTCTACGGAGCTCTCGGGCCCATGATGATAAACGACGTCTACTACTCCGACGGCAGCAGCGCCAAGGGCATACTTGGGGGCAGCCTCTTTGCCTTGGAGGGGTTTAAGCTCTGGACCGACGACTGCTTTATGGTGGGCCGCAGGGCCCGGGACTTTGAGCAGCAGTTCGGGGAATGGTTTGACCAAAACCACCTCACCCGCCGGGCCCTCACCCCCATCGACTGCGACCACGGCATCTACTCCAGCGTTGAGTACCGGCCGGACGGGAGCTACCTTGAGCGCTCGCTCTGGGAGGACCCCAAGTTCTCCTTTTCCAACCCCGACTACTCCCCCGGCTACCGGGACCTTGCGGCCTGGGCCGGGGAGGCGAGAGGCTTTTACTTCAACCTGGACGGGGAGCCGGAGGTCTTTAAAAGGATACACCTGCTCAAGAAGGACAACCCCTTCATCTGCATGTGGGAGATAAAGACCCGGGAGTGCCGGCCGGACTTTCTGCCGGTGGCAATGGAGCTCATGGGGTATGTGGAGATGTTCTCCATAAACCTGCCGGAGGCTATGAGCCTGTTTTCGCTGGAGAGCGAAGAGGAGTGCGTCGAGGCGGCAAAGGCCCTGCCGGTGGAGTTCACCCTGCTGCGGGCCGGGGAGAAGGGCCTTTGGGCGGTGACTCCGGGGCGGGCGGAATTCATACCCATACGCCGCTACCACGGCCCGGTGCAGGACCCCACCGGCTGCGGCAACAGCTCCACGGCGGCGGCGCTCTGGGCCTGGGCGGAGGGCTACGACAGCGTGATGACCGGCCTCATAGCCAACACCACCGCCTACTACAACGTTATGCAGTTCGGCCCCATCGCAAGGTTTGACCCGGCGGTGCGGGAAAAAGAACTTGCTCTGCTCCAGCTCGAGAGGGAGCAGTATGACCCAACCAAAATATGCCGGGCGACCGGCAAAGGAGGAAAACATGAATAAGGTCGATCTTGACAACATGCTTCGCAGAGAAGCGCTCTCGCTGTCCGAGCTCGGCGACCACCTGCTCAACGGCGGCACCGAGAACGACGGCAACTACGGCGGGCTGCGCCTGGCGCTCTCCACGCCGGACCTCTGCTCCCCGAGAAAGGTGATTCTCACCGGCTGCGGCGACAGCTACTGCGCCGCCGTCGCCGGAGCCCGCGCCTTCAAGCTGCTGGGCCGCGGGGTCAACGCCGAGGCCATTCCCGCCGTTGAGTACACCCGCAGCTACCCTGCCAGCGCCATCGGCACCGAGCCCAACAACCCCCTGGTCTACGTCATCTCCAAGAGCGGCGGACCCTCCCGCTGCGTGGAGGCTGCGCGCCGCACCAACGAGGTGAACCTGGGAGGACTCAGCGTGGCGGTCACCGCCTCCCCCGAGTCCCCTCTCGCAAAGGAGAGCAAACGCATAATCCAGCTGGACGTGCCGGACCTTGAGAACCTGTTTGGCGACGCCATCCCCGGCTGCCGCAGCTACTACGCCTCCCTCTACGGGGTGTTCTCCAGCGCCATCCGCATGGGCGAGGTGAAGGGGGTATACCCCATGAGCGAGGCCAGCAACATGCGCAAGGCCATGGTGGACTTCCCCGCCGCGGTGGAGGCCGAGGGCGAGCGCATAGACCAGCAGATGTTTGAGCTGGCGGAGCAGTGGAAGGACTTTGAGTCCTTTGAGTTCGTCTCGGACGGCGCCGACATGGCCACCGCCTGGTTCTGCGCCGCCAAGATAGCCGAGGCCACCGGCGACTTTGCCACCTACGAGAATGTGGAGGAGTTCGGCCACATCAACTACTTTGCCAAGGACCCCGCTGAGACTCCGGTGGTGTTCCTTGCAAACTACAAGGACCCCAGCTACGCCCGCTACAAGAGGTCCATAGACGCCGCGGTGCGCCTGGGCAGGCCCACCCTGGTGGTGACCGACGCCCCCGCCAGCGACTTCATAGAGGGCGCGGTGGTCTGCACCATCCCCTCCCCCGCCTACTACTGGCAGATGCCCCTCGCCCAGCACGTTCCCGTCTGCCTCTTTGCGGGCTACCTTGCGAGGCTCAAGGGCGTGGCCATGTTCCGCAGGGACCTGCCGGAACTGTTTGTAAACGGCAACAACAAGCTGCGCAACAGCCAGATAGACATTGTCAAGTAAGGAGGAGCCTAAAGTGAAGACCTACGAAAAGAAAGTTTTTCTCGAGAAGGACGGCATCCTTCAGATAACCGACTGGATCGAAGAGTGCGTAAAGGACAGCGGCGTCAAGAACGGTGTTGCCTTTGTGAACGCCCCCCACACCACCAGCGGGGTCTCGGTGGCTCCCGACATGCTGAACGACCTGGACCTCAAGGACATCCAGGAGGGGTTCTCCAAGATAATCCCCGCCCGCACCACCTACACCCACCAGTTTGACAACACCACCGACACCGCCGGCCACACCAAAGCCGCCATCATGAACACCCACCTGGCCCTCATCATCGAGGACGGCAAGGTGGTCAAGGGCGACACCCAGGGGATATTCTTCTTCGAGTTTGACGGTCCCCGGGCCCAGAAGGTCTGGATGGCCGTCTACGAGGACTAAGGAGGAAAGACGATGAGCGAGAACACCATAATACAGCAGTCCCTCAACCTGCTGGACCTGGCGGCGCCTCTCATGCAGACGCTGAGCGCCAGGATAGCAAAGCTCTATAAGGACGAGGAGATAAAGAACCTCAGCAAGGTGATAATCACCGGCTGCGGCGACAGCTATGTGGCCGGCATTGCCGCCCAGAAGGCGTTTGCAGCCCTCTCGGGCCTCAGGGTCAACACCCTTTACACCATCGACGCCACCTACCACATGACCCCGAAGGATGTAAAGGGCTCAAAGCGCGACACACTGGCGGTGGCGGTGTCGGTGTCCGGCAACGCCGGCGGCACCGTGAAGGCCGCCATCAACCTGGGCAAGCTGGGCGCCAAGACCCTGGCCCTCACCGAGAACGTCAACTCCTACCTCGCCAAGAACTGCGGCACCATCCTGAACCTGGACCCCACCCCCGCCTCCATCACCCCGGGCACCAAGACCTACTTTGTGAGCGTCATCTCCCTTATGATGCTGGCGCTGCACATCGGCCTTGTGAACGGGCACCTGAGCGAAGAGAAGGCGGAGAAGTTCAAGGCGGACGTGCTGGACTATGTGGAGAGCTTCAAGGGCGCCGTGGCCGGCATAAACGACAGCGTCGCCGCCGTTGCCAAGGTGTTCAAGGACGCGAAGCACCTGGAGTTTGTGGGCTCCGGCATTGACTTTGCCACCGCTTGGTTCGGCAGGGCCAAGGTGTACGAGGCCATAGGCCTGCCCTCCACCGCGGAGAACACCGAGGACTGGGCCCATGTCAACTACTTCTTCCGCCGCCCGGCCGAGAACGCCTGCGTGGTGCTGCTGAGCGCCGGCAACCCCTCCAACTCCCGCTGCCTCGAGGACATAGACACCATGCGTATTATGGGCCGCCCCACCATGATAGTGACCGATGTGGACGCGGACTACCCCGAGAACGCCTTTGTGGTGAAGATACCCTCCGCCAGGGTGGATTACATCGCCCCGCTGCTGCAGATAATCCCCATAACCCTGCTCTGCGGTTACCTCTCGGACGAGATGGGCATCCCCTTCTTCAGGGGCGGCGCAGAGCCCTGGAAGAGCGCGGGCAGCATAGGCTACATTGAAGGAGAAGAATGATGCTGATAGAGACTTTGACCTTTGCCACCGAATATGAGCGGGTATACAACATAACCGCCGAGGTGCAGGAGCTGGTGGACCGCTCGGGAGTTAAGGACGGGGTGTGCGTTGTCACCGCCCGGGACCTCCCGGTAGCCCTGGGCCTGCCCTCCAAGTACGACCAGCGGGGCTGGGACGACGCCATGGACGACATGCACCGGCTCATCGCCACCCGGGTGGACTTTGCGAACCAGGATGCCGACCCCTACAAGGAGGCCGCGGCCCTCAAGGCCGCCTTCATGGGCTACCACGCCGACATGATCATCAAGGACGGCGTGCTCTATCTCGGCAACTCCCAGGGTCTGCTGCTGCACGAGTTCGGCCGCGACGGCGGCCAGCGGCAGATAGACGTCTGCATCATGTGAGGAGGGTAAAAATGTATTCCACCTATCGTTTCAACACCACCTACAACGGCGTCACCGACATCACCGAGCCGGTGCGCGAGTTTGTAAAGCAGTCCGGCCTCAAGAACGGGTTTGTTATCGTCCACGACCCCCACACCACCGCGTCGGTGGGGGTGGGCAGCTCGGAGAAGGGCTTTAACGAGGACTTCATGCTGGAGCTGGACAAGATGTTCCCCGCCACCAACGCCTACCACCACGTTGAGACCCCCTTTGACGCGGCGGGACATGTCAAGACCGCCATTGTGGGCTGCAACATCTCGGTGATAGTTAAGGACGGCGAGCTGCTGCTGGGCGAGGGCAAGTCGATACTCTTCTACGAGTTTGACGGGCCCAGGATGCGCAAGGTGCAGCTAAAGGCTGTGGCCGCGGTGCACTAAAACCCCAAAACATAAAGGGCGCAAGGCTTTGAGCCTTGCGCCCTTTTTCTGCCGCGCACTCAGGAGGCGGCTATATACCTGTCGCAGACGGGGCCGGTCTCCCCTATCTCCCGGACCACGCCCTTCTCCAGCCAGAGCACCCTGGTGCAGAGGCGGCGTATCTGCTCGATGGAATGGGAGACCAGGATAACGGTGGTGTCGCCGCTCATTAGCTCCCGGATGCGCTTTTCGCACTTCTCCTGGAACTTGAAGTCCCCCACCGCCAGCACCTCGTCGCAGACCAGCACCTGGGGCTTTACCACCGTGGCGATGGAGAAGCCGAGGCGGGCCTGCATACCGGAGGAGTAGTTTTTAATCTGCATGTCGATGAAATCCTGCAGCTCCGAAAATTCCACCACGTCCTGGTAGATGGAGTCGATAAAATGCTTGGAGTAGCCGAGGAGCGAGCCGTTGAGGTAGATGTTCTCCCGGCCGGTGAGGTCAGGGTCAAAGCCCGCTCCAAGCTCGATGAGCGGGGAGATGGTGCCGGACACCTTTACGCTGCCCTCGCTGGGCTTCATGACGCCGGAGATCACCTTTAAAAGGGTGCTCTTGCCGCTGCCGTTTAGCCCCACAATGCCGAACACCTCCCCCTTTTCCACCTGGAAGGAGACGTTTTTCAGCGCCGAAAAGGACTGGAAGTGCAGCTGATGTTTGGCCAGCTTTATCATGTACTCCTTAATGCTGTCCACCTTTTCGCTGGCCATGTTAAAGCGCATGGAAACGCTTTTAACGTCTATCATAACGTCCTTCATGCCGGCCTCCTAAATGTGCAGAATGAACCGGTCCTGCAATGACTTGAAGAACCAGGTGCCCAGAACCAGCGCCAGCGCCCCGGCGCCGAAGCAGAGAAGGTTCTGCTGCAGGGTTGGGGGGATACCGTAGAGCACCACATTGCGGAAATAGGTCACATACCAGGTGAGGGGGTTGAGGCTCACGATGGTGTAGATAAAGCTGCCCTTGAGCATGTCGATGGGGTAAAAGAGGGGGGTGAGGTAGGTCCAGGCGGTGAGCACCACCGAGTAGAGGTACTGCACGTCCCTGAAAAAGACGCAGGCCGCCGAGAGGAACATGCCGAGCCCCATGGAAAACATGAGCAGGGATATGAGAGGCAGGGGGAAGAGGATGATGGTCCAGCTTATGGGCGGGTGGAAGATGAGCATTATCACCGCCACCGCCACCATGGAGAACATGAGGTTCACAAAGGCGTAGAGCGCCTTTTCCATGGGGAATATGTACTTTGGCACATACACCTTCTTTATTAGGGAGGAGCTGCCCACCACCGAAGCCATGGCCCCGTTGGTGGCCTCGCTGAAGAAGCCGAAGAGGGTCTGGCCACTTATGAGGTAGACGGGGAAATACTCCACGTCGTTGCGGAAGATGGTGGAGAACACGGCGCTCAGCACCAGCATGAGCAGGATGGGGTTTAAAAAGCTCCAGAGTATGCCCAGCACCGAGCGGCGGTACTTCACCTTGAGGTCCCGGGTAATAAGGTTTAGGAGCAGGTGCTTATATCTCAAAAAAGTCTCTATGGTCGCGCGTCCCATGCTGCCTCCCTAAAGATGCCGCCCGGCGGCGAATGCGCTGCCGCAGCGGCGGTTGGGTGTGTATTTATCATGCCACAACCCGCCCCCAAAAGCAAGACCGCCGGGCGGCGGGCAGACGCCGGCAGAAAGGCGCTCCTTGGCAGGGTCCGTGCACAAAAAGCTGCGCCGGAGTTGCGGTTAATTTGCAGCTTGAGCTATTGATTATCGGTTCTGTTCAAGGCCCCGCCGGTCTCCAGCCAGCCGGAGATGCGGATGAGCTCATGGCTGTAGATCTCCTTAAGCAGCTCAAGGATTGTAAGGTTCTTTTTGCCCATTGCCGGGTTGTATCCGGCGCCACCCTCAAACTCCTTTACCGGCAGCATACCGAGACCCAGGCTATTAAAGTCGCCGATATCGGCAGACTTTACCACCGGCAGAATCCCGAACTGGATATACTCCATCATCTTTGTGGGGCAGGCCACACGGTTCAGAGGGTCGTCGTCCCGGAGGATAAAGCCAAAATGGGCTTTGAGGTAAGCCTCCTTTATCTCCCCCGGCGTCCCGCTTTTAACCACCGCCCCGGGCGGAAGAGGGGTGTCGCCCCATAGCTCCATAAACTCCTCCGGAGAGGATACAAATATGCGGTAAAGCAGTTCCGGACGGCTTGTCATGGCCTTTTGGACAAGGGGGATGTTCTGCCAGCGCTGGCAGCCGCCGGCGTAGACCGCAGTTGCGGGGCCGCTCTTGTCGATAGTATCCTCCGGGTCCAGTTTTATGTCCCGGCTGAGCACCGGAGTTTTAAAAAACTCTACCCCGGCGCAGCCGTACCTCTGCTCAAAATACCGCTGCATTGAATCGGTCAGCACTATGCAGGCGGAGATGTTGTCAAAATACATTTTTTCCGCTCTGCGGCAATACTCCGCAGCAGCCTTCCGGCCCACTGCAATGGCCTCCTCCACCACCGCGCCGTGAGCGTCCAGTATATGCCTTGCTGGGCCGGAAAAAATATCCAGCCAGCGCTCCTTTAGCTCGGGGTGTTCCGCCGGGATGAGTCTCAGCACACTGTGGGAGTAGCAGATGTCGCAGCCGGCGACCAGCTTTTCCACAAATCTCCGCTGGCAGGAATAGGCGGTGTTGTACCTCACATACAGCCGGTCCCCCCGGACGCAGTCCACAACCAC
>CALXAK010000094.1 GCA_944386255.1 uncultured Clostridia bacterium | reverse complement strand
AATGAATGCAGGTTACCTCTTTTATACTTCTTGAGCTGTTCAACGAGTGCTGCCTGTGCAGCGATTCTTTTATCGAGGGTAACGAGGATAGAGGCGATTTTCTCCTGCTCTTCAATTACCGGCAAATGCACCTTTATTGTTTCTAAAAACAAATGCTGGTAATTTTGCGCGGATAATGATAAAATGTACCAAAGGGAAACCCCCAAAACGCTTGCGAAAGGACATGCAGTTATGAAACTTATTACCGCAATCGTTAATAAGGACGACGCCTACTCGGTGCAGACCAACCTCACCGGCTCCGGCTTCCAGGTGACAAGGCTCGCCACCACCGGCGGCTTCCTCCAGGCAGGCAATGTGACCTTCATTGCCGCGGTGGACGACGCCAAGGTGGACGAGGCCCTCAAGATCATCCAGGACCACAGCCGCCAGCGCAAGCAGCTCATCCCCTCCACCACCACCTACGCCAGCGGCATCACCAACTCCTATCCTGTGGAGGTGACGGTGGGCGGAGCCACTGTGATTGTGCAGCCCATCGAGAAGTTCGTTAAGTTCTGATGTTCCGCGACCTCATTGGAAACGGCGAGCTAAAGTCCCGGCTTCAGTCCCTGGCAGGGGCCGGGACTATTGCTCATGCCGTGCTTCTGGTGGGAGAAGCGGGATGTGGCCGCCGCGCCTTTGCGAGGGCGCTGGCGGCGGAATACCTGGGGGACCCGAGCGGCCTTGTGGACCGGGGGGTGCACCCGGATTTAATATCCATAAACGGCGCCGGGGCCTCGGGCCAGATACCGGTAAAGGCGGTGAGGGAGGCCCTCTCGGAGCTCGCCCGCTCCCCGGTGATTACCGGCGGCAGGCGTGCGGTGCTGATACCCGAGGCCGAAGCCCTCAACCAGAGCTCCGCCTCGGCGCTGCTCAAGACCCTGGAGGAGCCCCCCGAGGGGGTGCTCTTTGTTCTCGCCTGCACCGATGAGGGCGCGGTGCTGCCCACCGTCCGCTCCCGGTGCGGGGTGTACCACATACTGCCCGCCGGCCCCGCCGACTGCGCAGAGCTCTGCGCGAAGCGCACCGGCTGCCCGCCCGGGAGGGCGCGGGAGCTGTCCGAGCTGTTTTCCGGCAGGGTAGGTCTGGTGCTGCACTACCTGCGGGACCCCGGAGCGGCAAAAAGCCTTGAGAACGCCCGGGAGTTCTGCCGAAGCCTCGAGCAGAAGCAGCTGCCCGGCATGTTAATGGCCGCCTCCCGTCCCACCGACCGGGCCGGGGCCGCCGCCTTCTGGGCGGAGGTGTCGCTGGAGCTGGCGGTAAGGGCGAGGAAGGGCTCTCAGCTCTGCGCCACGGCGCTGCAGCAGGTGGAGCCGGGGCGCGCAAAACTTGAAAACAACCCGAACCTGCGGCTTTTTGCCACAAGACTCTGCCTTGCGGCCGCCGGGGTTCCCACGGAGAATATATGAAGACGGTTATTGGCATAAAATTCCGGGGCACCGGCAAGAGCTACTGGTTCGACCCCATGGGCCACCAGTTCCACCCCGGCGACAGGGCGGTGGTGGAGACTGCAAGAGGCCTCGAGTGCGCGGTGGTGAGCATGGGCAACCGGGAGGTTCAGGACGAGGAGGTAAGCTTCCCCCTGAAACCGGTGGTCCGCCCCGCCACAAAGGAGGACCTAGAGAAGGACGCGGCGCTGCGCAGGAAGGAGAAGGACGCCTTCGCGGTCTGCCGCAGGCTGATCGAGGCCCACGGCCTCGAGATGAAGCTGGTGGACGTGGAGTACGCCTTTGACGGGGGCAAGATAGTCTTTTACTTCACCGCCGACGGCCGGGTGGACTTCAGAGAGCTTGTAAAGGACCTTGCCTCCAGCTTCCGCTCCCGCATAGAGCTGCGGCAGATAGGCGTCCGGGACGAGAGCCGGATGCTGGGCGGCATCGGCATGTGCGGCAGAGAGTTCTGCTGCAGGGGGTTTTTGAACGACTTTCAACCGGTGTCCATAAAGATGGCAAAGGAGCAGGGCATGAGCCTCAACCCGGTGAAGATATCCGGGGCCTGCGGAAGGCTCATGTGCTGTCTAAAGTACGAGCAGGAGGCCTACGACGAGCTCTCCAAAATCACCCCGCCGGTGGGGTCGCTGGTGCGCACCCCCGACGGCGAGGGGGTGGTCACCGAGGCGTCGCTCATCACCGGGCGGCTGAAGGTGAGTCTCAGCGGCAACCGGGACGGGGCCCCCAAGGCCTACCACCGGGATGACGTGGAGCTGCTGCGCCGGCGCTCCGGCCGGGGCGGCCGCCAGAAGGACCCCTCCGCGACTTGAAATATCCGCCGGTTGTGATATTATGTTGTTGACCTTTTGGAAGGTTGATATATTTAAAAAATCTTGGGAGGAACTACCATGGCTCGTGTCATAAGCGATGAGTGCATCATGTGCGGCGCCTGCGAGGCCACCTGCCCCGTCTCCGCCATCTCCGCCGGCGACGGCAAGTATGTGGTGGACGCCGACACCTGCATCGACTGCGGCGCCTGCGAGAGCGGCTGCCCCGTCTCCGCCATCTCCGAGGGCTGAGTCGACTGCGGAACCGGGAGGGCGCTGCTGGCGTCCTCCCTATTTCCTGCCCATATTCCAGAAAGGAGAGCAAAAATGACCCGTCTCGAAACACTCTCCAACGGCACCCCCTGCTATGTGACCGGTGCGTTCGGCTTTGGCCGGGACGCGCTGCTGCTGGCGCGGTTTGCCATGGAGCGGGGGGTGGGGTCCACCCTGGAGCTCTGCTCCGGCTGCGGCATTGTGGCGCTGGAGATGTACGACCTGGGGCACCGGGAGCAGGTCTACTCGGTGGAGCTGCACCTGGAGGGCTCCTGCCTGCTGATGCGCTCGGCGGGGGAGGCCGGAGCCGGCAACATACACGCTATAAATTCCGACATACGCTCCTACAGCTGCCGCAGCAAGCTGGACGCAGCGGTCTGCAACCCGCCCTTTTTCACCTCCGGCTCCGGCCCGGCGGCCCAGGGACCCCGGGGGGACGCCCGCAGCGACCGCAGCTGCACCCTAGGGGACATGTGCGCCGCCGCCGCCCGGAACCTCAAGCAGGGGGGCAAGCTCATCTTCTGCATCCCCCCCGCCCGGCTGCAGGCGGCGTTTCTGGCGCTCTCTGAGGCTGGGTTTGAGGCCAAGGCCATGAAGCTTGTGCGCCGGGACCCGGGCGCTGCCCCGCGCCTTGCGCTGATAGACGCCCGGTACCAGGGAGGCGAGGGGCTGGAGCTGCTGCCGGACCTCATAGAGAGGCAGCCGGAATGAGCGGGGAGCTGTTTGTGGTGGCCACCCCCATCGGCAACCTCTCCGACCTCTCCCGGCGGGCGGCGGAGGTGCTGGCCGGGTGCGACTTTGTGGCGGCGGAGGACACGAGGGTCACCCTGCGGCTTTTGAACCACCTGGGGCTGAAAAAGCCGCTGGTCAGCTGCTACCGGGAGAACGAGCGCCGCAGGATGGGCGAGATAATAGACCGGCTGCTGGGGGGCGAGAGCTGCGCCCTCTGCTCCGACGCGGGCACCCCCGGGGTCAGCGACCCGGGGGAACAGCTGGTGCGGGCGGCCCGGGAGGCGGGCATAAAGGTGACCCCGGTGCCGGGCTGCTGCGCGGCGGTCACGGCGCTCTGCGCCAGCGGGATGCCCTCCGGCAGGTTTTGCTTTGAGGGCTTCCTCCCCCGGCAGGGCCGGGAGCTGCGGCAGCGGCTGCAGCAGCTGGCGGGAGAGGAGCGGACCATGATATTCTACGAGGCCCCCCACCGGCTGGAGCGGACGCTGGAGGCGCTGGCGGAGGCCTTTGGCCCCGGGCGGCGGCTCTGCCTCTGCCGGGAGCTCACCAAGCTGCACGAGCAGCTGCTGGACCTTACCCTCGGCGGGGCGCTGGAGCTCTGCCGCCAGCAGCCTCCCCGGGGGGAGTTGGTGCTGATAGTGGAGGGGGCCGCCCGGAAGGTGGAGGCGCTCTCCCCCGAGGCCGCCCTGGAGCTTATAGGGCAGCTGCGCCGGCAGGGCTGTTCCCTCTCGGAGGCCTGCCGCCGGGCGGCGGCGGAGAGCGGACTGCCGAAGGGGGAGCTATACCGCATGGCGCTGGAGGCGGAGAGATGAGGATAGTGGCGGTTTCCGACAGCCACGGCCGGAGCGCTGGGCTGCTGAGGGCGGCGGAGCTGTTCCCCGAGGCGGAGCTGCTGCTGCACCTGGGGGACGGGTTTTCCGACCTGCAGCAGCTGCAGCGGCAATATCCCGAGCGTACCATAGCGGGGGTGCGGGGCAACTGCGACATATTCTCCGACCAGCCGGAGCAGCGGGTGTTCACGGTGGAGGGGATCACGGTGCTGGCCACCCACGGCCACCTCTTCGGGGCCAAGAGGGATCTCTTCGGGCTGCTGCGGCGCTGCCGGGAGGTTGGCGCGGGGCTATGCCTCTTCGGCCACACCCACCGGCCGCTCTGCCGGGAGCTGGAGGGCTGCTGGTTTTTGAACCCCGGGCCCTGCCAGGGCAGCGGGGCGCTGGCGGCGGTGGCGGAAATAAAGGACGGGCGGCTTAGCTGCAGCCTGCAGCCGCTTTACTGAACTTCTGCACCCCATCGCCGGCAGAAAAGGAGGGCCGCCGGGCAGTTCCTTTTTGGAACTGCCCGGCGGCCCTCTTCGCTGTATCTTCGCACTACAGGCGCCGTCACCCGGCCGATGCTGCGGCCACGGCGGTGTTCACATATATGTTGGTGGCCACCCCAGCGGCCCCCTCAAACCTCACCACCAGCTCGTACTGCTCCTCCAGCACGTCGGTCTCGATGTAGCTGCCGTAGCAGAGGTAGAGGGACTGCTGGTCGTAGAAGAAGCCGGAGGGGAGTATGCCCATGAGCTGCTCCACCTCCTGGCGGCTCATGCCCCGGGTCACCCTCTGGTAGCCGCTCTGCTCCAGCTGCCCGCTCTTGCGGTAGAGCCTGAGGTTGGTGTAGGCCGCTGAGCGGAAATAGCCCTCCGAGAGGCTGACGGTTATGCTGTAGGCCGGAACCTGCTGAGCGCTCACCGTGCCGTCCTCCCCTGTCACCTGCTGCTGCATGGTGGCAAGGGGGTTTGCCATGTTCAGCTGGCAGAGGGACATGTTGGCGTAGCTCTGGTACTCCTCAAGGGTGGCGCCGAACACATTCTCCAGGTCCCCGCGGCTGTAGCCGTTGAGCAGCTGCAGCGCCGAGAGGTAGCCGTACATGTCCTGCAGCAGCTCCCCCATGTCGCTGTACTGGGCCGCGAGGGGGGTGCCCTCCAGCTGCCGCACCACATAGGGCAGGGCGGAGCTGTAGTCCCATAGCCGCCCGAAGCTGCGGCTGCCGTCCGAGGCGATGGTGAAGAGATACTCCGGCCGCCACTGGGGCAGGAAGCTGCCGTAGGGGTCATAGAAGCCGAAGGCCACCGAGAGCCCGCTCCCGTCCAGGGTAAAGCCGCTCACCGGGCAGCCCAGCAGCGCCGACGCATCCGCCGCGCTGGAGGCGGAGGACAGGTCCGCCGCCGGGTCTATGGCGTCGTCCGCGTCGGGGGTGGAGCCGGCATCAAGGTCCCGGTAGTCCACCTTTGCAGCCCCGTCGGCGCCGTACTGCACCTGCACGAGCCGGTCCTCCGAGCCGTAGCGGACGCTGCCGTCCGGCTGGGTCTCGCCGGAGTCACCCAGCAGGTAGGCGACCTCCCCCTCGGACATGCCCAGCTGTATGGAGCTCGCGGTCTCAAGGCTCACCTGCCCCGCCGAGGCGGGGGTGCTCAGCTCCCGGTAGCGCAGCGCGAGGCGCGCCCCTCCCGCCACCGCCACCGCCAGCAGCAGCACTGCCGCCGCCTGCAGCAGGCGTCCGCCGGAGCGGCGCGCGGAGCTCTTTGGCTCCGCCTTCCTCTGCTCCGGCTGCTCCCTTTTGGGGGGCTGCTGTATGGGCCCGCTGCGGCCGAAGGGCGGCCGCTGGGGCCGGCGGGGGGAGGAGGGCTCCGGCTCCCGGGGCTGCTGCTTTGGCTCCGCGCTCCCTGCGGCGGGGGCCTCCCGGCGCTCAAACCGGCGCTTCAGGGCCAGCAGGTAGCGGTTGGCGATTATAACCGCCTGCTCCCGGCTGCGCTCGTCCCGGCAGACCGCCACCGCCAGCACCCGGCAGCCCTCCGGCTGCTGCAGCACCCGGAAGCCCAGCTTTATGTCCCGGCCTATAATCTCGCAGTCGTAGGGGCGTATGCGCACCCTGAAGGGGGCGCCGCCCAGCTTCACCACCGCCCCTGATTGGTAGTCGGCGGCGGGGTCGGCGCCCTCAAAGGCGAGGCCGGTAAAGCCGGGAAAGAGGGTAAAATCCGAAACCGTCCCCCAAACCTGCTCCAGGGGAGAGGCGAGGAGGATGGAGTTTTCAAAGGTAAAGTTCTGGTTCTCCATATAAAATCAGCCTTCCAGGAATTCAAAGCCAATGAGCCGCATGCTGCCGTTCCAGAGCTGGACGGTGAGGGGGTAGCGGATATCCCCTTTGTACTCCTCCCCCACCCCGTAGCTGAGCATTATGTCGCTGCCGCTGACCCAGAGGTGGGTGGGCAGTATCTCCAGCGCCTCCTCCAGCTGGGCGAGGTCGCTGCAGAGGGCCACCTCCTGCGGCTCTATGCCGCTCAAAAAGTTGCGCCCGGAGTCCAAAAAGGAGAGGTTTGTAAACTCCGCCTCCACCACCACCCCGTCCAGCGCCATGAGCCGGTAGAGGTAGCGGCCGTCGCCGCAGCGCAGCTCGTAGACCGAGAGCCCGTCGTCGGTGGTGCGGTCGAGGTCCCTGGCGCTGCCGCCGAGTATGGCCTCCGCCTGCTGCAGGGTGCGGCCGGTGAGCATGAGGGTGCGCTCGTAGGCGCTGCGGTCGGCGGCGTACTCCGCCACGGTGGAAACCTGCCGCAGCTGCCGCCGTGTGAGGGTGTCAGGGTTGGGGTTGTCGTGGAAAGAGGGCCCGTAGTAGGTGTAGATCGCGCTGTCCGACTGGGGGTCCAGCACCACCACCAGGGTGGAGCGCAGCGTCTCGTCAAAGAGGTCCCCGGTTATGTCCAGGGGGCCGAAGTAGATGCGGATAACCCCGCTCTTGTCCCGCATGAAGGCGGAGGCCTCCCAGCCCACCAGCTCCTCCACCGCCTCCACCCCGCCAAAGGGGCTTATGGAGGAGAGGTCGCCGAACACCCCGCCGTAGTCCAGCTCCGCCTGACGGGCGTTGAGGTAGACGAGGCTCCTTGTGAGGTCCATGCTGTCGTAGGATATGATCATGGCCTCCTGGTGCTCACCCTGCTGGTCCTTCTGCTGGGAGTAGTAGATATAGTTGCCGCCCTGGGGGCTGCCCTGGCAGCTCAGCTGCACCTCCAGGTAGTCCCGGGGCAGGCCAAAGGCCAGGGTCTCGGCGGTGGTCTTGTTGATGGCGGCGCTCTCGTTCACCGAGAGGCCGGAGGAGCGGATTATGCGCCCCGGCTCCGCCCTGAGGCCCAGGCTCAGCGCCAGCAGCAGCAGCGCCAGCAGCACCGCCCCGAGGGCGAGCCTCCTGCCGCTCAGGGCGGCGGAGGTCTCGGTGAAGTTGTCCCCGCTGGTGCGAAGGGTGCTGCCCGCCGGGGAGCTGTAGCCCCGCATCAGCCGGGCCAGCCGGCTCTGGCGGCGGGCGGCGGGCAGGGGTTTTGTGCCCACCACCGGCTCCACCGAGTAGGTGTAGCTCTTGAGGGCGCGCAGCGTCTCCAGCACCACCCCGCGGAGCCGACCGGCTATGGGCGAGGCGCTGTCGAAGAGGGTGATGGCGTAGCTCACGGTGCAGCCGGTGACGGTGGGCTGCACGCTGAAGCTCTCCTCCACCAGCTGGTCGTCAAAGGTGATGAGGCGGCCGGGCTGAAAGGCGGTTATGACCTTGGTGTTCTCAAAGGAGCGGAAGTCCATGCGGGCGCCGACGCCAAAGCCGGGGCTCACCGACTGCAGCGCCACATGCTTTGGCCAGCCGTACCACTCCCGGTAGCTCTCCTTTGAGCAGAGCACCGAAAACACCGTCTCGGCCGAACAGCGGAATTCCGACTGTTCCGACACCCTTTTTATCGCCTCTCTCATCCCGGACCCTGCGCCTCGCGAAAGTAGTTTTGTTTAGAGCATTCTACCACAACCGCCCCACCGTTTCAATTGCGGGGGATGCAGCGCCAAAGGCGGGGCATAATAGTTAAAACGCCGAAGCAAAAATCCTCTCCTTTTTTTGCCCATTAATTGTAATGCAGGGTAACTTCTGCTAAAATTAAACCGTAGTGTTACCCATTCCATTTAAACAGAAAGGGAGAGCTGAAAAATGCAGGAAAAGAAGATACCGGTGATTATAGACACCGACCCCGGCGTGGACGACGCCATAGCCATCATGATCGCGGCCTCCAGCGGAAAGCTGGACATAAAAGGCATTACCCCGGTGGACGGCAACGTAAAATACTACCACACCTTCCCCAACGCCCTGAGGCTGGTGGAGTTTTTAAAGCTGGACTGCCCGGTTGCCAAGGGGGCCGAGACCCAGCTGGAGAAGCCCTGCCCCACCACCGCCAGCTGCCACGGAAAGACCGGCCTCGGCAGCGTGGAGCTGCCGGAGCCCACCACCCCCTACCACGAGAAGAGGGCCTGGGACTTTATCTACGACACCGCCCGGGACTGCGGCGGGGAGCTGGAGATAATCGCCATCGGGCCGCTCACCAACATTGCAAAGCTGGTGCTGGAGCACCCGGACGCCAAGGACTACGTAAAGCGCATCATCTGCATGGGCGGCTCCACCGAGGAGGGCAACATGACCCCCTACGCGGAGTTCAACTTCTGGGTGGACCCGGCGGCGGCCAAGGTGGTGTTTGAGAGCGGCATACCCATTGTGCTCGCCGGGCTCAACGTCACCCTCAAGACCGGCATATCCTTCCGGTTCATCGACCAGCTCTGCGAAAGGGCCGGGGCCAGCCCCTACGCAAAGGCGCTAAAGGAGTTCGTCTCCAGCTACAGCGACACCCACGACAACAAGGAGGGCGAGCACGCCAGCGTGGTGCACGACGCCACCGCGGTGATGTACGCGGTGGACCCGGAGGGCTGCACCACCGAGCGCTGCCACATAGAGATAAAGGTGGACGAGGAGCAGTACGGCCGCTCCTACCCCACCTACGATGACCCCTCCAGCTACAACACCACCGTCATCACCGACCTTGACATGCGCCGCTACGAGCAGCTCTACCTCAACATGATGGATTACTTCAACAGCTTCGGAGAGTAGATTGCACCCATGATGAAGATCGCCATTGCCGCCTGCAAACTGCTGCGGGCGGCGCTGAAAAAGCTGGGCAGGGGCTCCTCCCTGCCCGGCGCCGTCGCGCTCAAAATCTGCCCGGGCGCGCTGGGCAGGCTGCGCATAGACTGCCCGGTGGTGGCGGTGACCGGTTCCAACGGCAAGACCGGCACCACCGAGCTCATCAACCGCCTGGCCCTGGAGGCCGGGCTCAAGACGGTATGCAACTCCGAGGGCTCCAACCAGATAGAGGGTGTGGCCGCCTGCCTTTTGGGGGCCTGCGACCTCTCGGGGCGCATAGACGCCGGCGCGGTGATACTGGAGAGCGACGAGCGGTTCTGCCAGTACACCTTTAAGGAGCTGATCCCCACCGCCACGGTGGTGGGCAACCTCTTCAGGGACCAGCTCACCCGCAACGGCCACAGCGAGTTTGTGGCAAAGGAGCTGAAGAAGGGCCTTCGGCCCGGCACCCTGCCGGTGCTCAACGCCGACGACCCGCTGGTCACCTCCCTTGGGGAGGGGTTTCAGAGGGTGCTGAGCTTCGGGGTCTCCCCCGCCGCCCTCTCGGAGCCGGAGGACGCCTCCCACGCCTACTTTGACGGGGCCTTCTGCCCCAGGTGCGGCGGCAGGATGAGCTACCGGAGCCACCTCTTCGCCCACCTTGGGGACTACAGCTGCGCCTCCTGCGGGTTCTGCCGCCCCGCGCCCACCCACGAGGTCACCGCCATTGAGGACGGGGCCATCACCGTGGATGGCCGCTACACCATTGCCCTCAGCCAGCGGGACATGATGCACGCCCAGAACCTGGCCGCGGCCTTCACCGTGGCGGTGGAGGTGCTGGGAATCGAGCCGGAACGGGCGGCCGCCATACTCGGCGGCATTGAGCTCAAAAACAGCATGGTGGCCAGGGTCTCGAGCTACAGCGCCCTCGGCCGGGAGCTCACCTTCATGCTCTGCAAGCACGAAAACTCCATGGCCTACAACGAGACCATCGCCAGCATACTGCGGGGCGCCACCCCCGACGGGGTGTCGCTGCTGATAATTGTGGACAAGCTCAGCCGCAAATACTCCGCCTCGGACATGAGCTGGCTCTGGGACCTGGACCTGCACCGGCTCGGGGAGCCGCTGGTGGGCCGGGTGGTGTTCTCCGGCGGCTTTGCCCACGACCTCTGCTCCAGGGCGCTGCTGGCCGGGGTGCCGGCGGACAGGATACTGGTGCAGCCGGATATTGAAAAGGCCACCTCCCTGATACTCGAGCACGGCAGAGGGGACCTCTTCGCCCTCACCTGCTTTACCGACGCGCCAAAGCTCAGGGAGTCCATCAGGAGGCTTAGCAAGAATGGCAGAAAATAAAACCACCGTCAGGATAACCTGGCTCTACGGCGACCTGATGAACCTCTACGGCAGCGCCGGAAACATGAGCAGCCTCATGCGCCTTCTCGAGGCGATGGGGGCGGTTGTCGAGCTTCAGGAGCTGTCGGTGGGGGGCTACAGCGACTTTTCCGGCAGCGACTTCATCTTCCTCGGCTCCGGCACCGAGCGCCGGGCGCTGATGGCGCTGGAGGACATACGCCGCTTTAAGGACCAGATAGCCCGCTGCCTCGAGGCGGGGGGCACCCTGCTCGCCACCGGCACCGGCAGCGCCCTATTTGGGCGCTCGATAAAGGGGCTGGACGGCGGGCTTCGGGAGGGGCTGGGCTTCGCCGCGGGCAGCACCGAGTTTTACGAAAAGCGCCGCTACGGGGAGTATGTGATGAGCTGCCCTCTCGCCGGGGAGCCGGTGGTGGGCTGCATAAACACCTCCTCCAGCGTCCGGTGGGAGGAGCAGCCCCTTTTTGAGGTGCTGCACCGCACCGGGGACGGCCCGGAGGGGCCGGAGGGGGCGCTGAAGGGCGGCCTCATGCTCACCCAGCTGCAGGGCCCGCTGCTCTGGCGCAACCCGCCGCTGCTGGAGGCGCTGGCCCGGAAGCTCTCGGGGCTGCCGCTGCCGGAGTGCCGGCCGCTCTGGCTAAAGGAGGCCTGCAGCGGCTACCAGAGGCTGCTCCGGCAGCTCACCCCGCCGCCGGAAAAGGCGAAAAATGCGTAAACAGGAAGGAAATATGGCAGAAGAAAAGCGAATGGCTGTCCTGATAGACGCGGACAACGTCTCGGACAGCTACATAAAATACATCTTTGAGGAGCTCTCCAACTACCCCTACACCGTGACCTACAAGCGCATATACGGCGACTGGACCAGCGGCAGGCTGGGGGGCTGGAAGAACGTGCTGCTGGAGTACTCCATAACCCCCGTGCAGCAGTACAGCTACACCACCGGCAAGAACGCCACCGACTCGGCCATGATAATAGACGCCATGGATATCCTCTACTCCGGGGACGTGGACGCATTCTGCGTGGTGAGCTCGGACAGCGACTTCACCCGTCTTGCGGCCCGGCTGCGGGAGAGCGGGATGTATGTGCTGGGCATGGGGGAGCGCAAGACCCCAAAGCCCTTTATAACCGCCTGCGAGGCGTTCAAGTACCTGGAGGTGCTCTGCCCCGGCCCGGTGCAGAAACAGCCGGACGGCGCGGCGGACCTCAGGGAGGTGACCGCCGCCATAAAGCGCATTATCGAGGAGAACGAGGACGAGAGCGGCTGGATGTACCTTGGCCTCGCCGGCAACATGCTGCAGAAGAAGATGCCGGACTTCGACGTGCGCAACTACGGCTACCGCAAGCTGAGTCAGCTGCTCAAGGCCGCAAAGCAGTTTAAGGTGGAGTCCCGGCCCTCCAGCGACGGGGAGGCGCCTCTCGTCTACATCGCCAACAGATAAGGGGGTGGTCTCGTGGCGGAGAATCTGCCGCTGGTGAGCGCCTGCATAGTGTCCTACCGGTGCTTCCAGCGCTGCCGGGACACGGTGCAGAGCCTGCTCAGCCACACAAAGGGCTGCCGGCTGCAGCTCTACATAGTGGACAACTGCTCCGGCGACGGCTCCTTTGAAAGGCTGCGGGAGCTGTTCCCAACGGTGCAGGTGCTGCAGAGCGGGGAGAACCTGGGCTACGGCGGAGGCAACAACCTGGTGCTGCCGCTGCTGCAGAGCGAATTTCACGCGGTGGTGAACCCGGACATTGAGCTGCGGGACGACCTTCTGACCTCCCTCGCCCTCTACCTGCGGGAGCACCCGGAGGTGGGCACCGTGACCCCCAGGATACTGAACCCCGACGGCACCGAGCAGCCGCTGCCCAAGCGGGACCCCTTCCTGCTGGGGCTGGTGGGCAGGAGGCTGTTTGGAAGGCTGCTCAAAAAATACACCGACCGCTACACCATGGCGGACCGGGAGTTCAACGGCCCCACCGACATCGAGTTCGCCACCGGGTGCTTCTTCATGATGCGCACCGGTCTTTTCAAGGAGCTCGGCGGGTTCGACCAGCAGAGCTTCTTCATGCACTTTGAGGACGCGGACATCTCCCGCCGGGCCCGGCAGAAGCTGCGGCTGCAGTACCTGCCCGGGTTTTCGGCGGTGCACCTCTGGGAGCGGGACAGCGCCAAGCACGCCTCCAGCTTTATGGTGATGGTGAAGAGCATGTTCCGCTACTTCGGCAAGTGGGGCTGGAAGCTCACATAGCAATAGGAAAGGAAAACAGCCATGAGGATACTTATCACCGGCTCAAACGGCCAGCTGGGCAGCGAGCTGCAGCGGCAGCTCCGGGAGATGCAGAGCCCGCTGGGGCCGCTGCCGGAGGTCTACCGGGGGGCCGCCGTCACGGCGGTGGACCGGGAGGAGCTGGACATAACCTGCCGGGACGCTGTCATGGAGACTGTGGGCCGGGGCGGCTTCGAGCTCATAATCAACTGCGCCGCCCACACCGCCGTTGACCGGGCGGAGAGCGAGTTTGACGCGGCCTTCGCGGTCAACGCCCTGGCTCCCGGCTACCTGGCCGAGGCGGCGGAGGCCTCTGGGGCGAAGCTCCTGCACCTGTCCACCGACTACGTCTTTGCCGGGGACGGCAGCTCCCCCCTCACCGAGGCGGACCTCCCCCGGCCGGTGACGGTCTACGGCAGGACCAAGCTGCTGGGTGAGCAGCGGGTGCAGGCCTTCTGCAAAAGGCACTTCATACTGCGCACCGCCTGGCTCTACGGCTACCGGGGCAACAACTTTGTAAAGACCATAATGAACGCCGCCAGGACCCGCGGTGAGGTGAGGGTTGTGAACGACCAGTTCGGCACCCCCACCAGCGCGGTGGACCTGGCCCACGCGGTGCTGCTGGTGGGGGCGGGAGAAAACTACGGCCTCTACCACGCCACCTGCAGCGGGGAGTGCAGCTGGTACGACTTTGCCTCGGAGATACTGCGCCTTGCGGGCATCGACGCGGCCTGCACCCCCTGCACCACCGAGGAGTACCCCACCGCCGCCCGGCGGCCGGCCTACTCGGTGCTGGACAACGCCATGCTGCGGGCAACGGTGGGGGACATTATGCGCTCCTGGCAGCAGGCAATTGCCGAATACATCCAAAATCTCCCGGAAATGGAGGGTTAAAAAATGGGCAGGACCTATCTCGTGACCGGAGGGGCCGGGTTTATCGGTTCCAACTTTGTGCTGACGCTGCTCTCCCAGCGCCCCGACGCAAAGGTTATAAACCTGGACAAGCTCACCTACGCCGGCAACCTTCGCAATCTTGAGAGGGTGATGGAGGACCCCCGGCATGTCTTTATAAAGGGGGACATCTGCGACCGGGAGCTGCTGGACGGCATCTTCCGGGACCACGACCCGGACTTTGTGGTGAACTTTGCAGCCGAGAGCCATGTGGACCGGTCCATAAGCGACCCGTCGGTGTTTGTGCGCACCAACGTGCTGGGCACCGGCTGCCTGCTGGACACATCAAAGGCCGCCTGGCAGCAGGGGGACAGCTGGCGTGAGGGCAAAAAGTACCTCCAGGTCTCCACCGACGAGGTGTACGGCTCTCTCGGGGCGGAGGGCTTCTTCACCGAGGAGACCCCCCTCGACCCCCACAGTCCCTACTCCGCCTCCAAGGCGGCGGCGGACCTGCTGGTAAAGGCCTACCACGACACCTACGGCATGCCGGTGAACATCACCCGCTGCTCCAACAACTACGGCCCCTACCAGTTCCCGGAAAAGCTCATCCCCCTCATCATCAACAACTGCCGCAACCTGCGGGAGCTGCCGGTCTACGGCGACGGGATGCAGATACGGGACTGGCTGTATGTGGAGGACCACTGCAGGGCCATACTGATGGTGCTGGACCGGGGGGTGCCGGGGCAGGTCTACAACATAGGGGGCCACAACGAGCGCACCAACATATTCATTGTAAAGGCCATCATCTCCCACCTCCGGGAGCTGGGCTTTGAGGAGGTGTCGGAGGGGCTCATCCGCCACGTCGCCGACCGCAAGGGTCACGACCGGCGCTACGGCATAGACCCCGCCAAGATAGGCCGGGAGCTGGGCTGGCAGCCCGAAACCATGTTTGAGCAGGGGATAATTAAGACCATCGACTGGTACCTTTCGAACGACGCCTGGCTGGACGAGGTGGTGTCCGGGGACTACCAGAGCTACTACCAGCGGCAGTACGGCGGCAGGGGCTAAGGCCCGCCGCCGCCCCGGCGCCGCCGGGCGCAAAAAGAGGGCCAAAGGGCGCTTTAGCGCCCTTTGGCCCTTATCCTTTTGCCTCTGCCG
>CALXAK010000093.1 GCA_944386255.1 uncultured Clostridia bacterium | reverse complement strand
GGCGACGCCGGGGCGGGGTTTTTGGGGATGTCAAAGAGGCGGCCGCAGCAGACACACTCGGCGTGGTCGTGGGGCACGCCAGCCTTGTCGTACCGGTCCGCCCCGCACACCGGCACCCGGCGAATGGCGCCGGAGTCTGCAAGTATGCCGAGGTTGCGGTACACCGTGCCGATGGCGATGGAGGGCAGGTGCTGCCGGGCGATGGAAAAAACGCCCTCGGCGGTGAGATGGTCGCTGGAGGCGTTGATTATGTCCAGTATCAGCTTTCTCTGTTTGGTCATTGCGAGCTTTCCTGTAAATAGGATTTTTTCTTAAAAATGATTTTACCACACGTTTCCCCTCTTAGCAACACCCCGGCAAAAGGCTGGGGAAATATTGCAAAAGGTTTAACGTTGTATTAATATTTAATTTAGGTTGTCCGGCGGCGCTGCCGGCCCGGTCAGCCAATCTACAGCCGCCGGGGGAGCCAGATGCAAGCGCGCAGATACAATGTGACCAGCAAGTTTATGATGCTGTTCGTGGGCTTTTACGTGGCCCAGATAATCTACTTTGGCCTGATGCCCTCCATACTTGCGAGCTTTGGCTACGGCGAGACCTTTGTGGGATATGTGATGTCCCTCATGAACGCCACCGGCCTTGTGGTGCGGCTCATCATCGGCTACATAGTGGACCGCTACTCCTGCCCCAAGGGGGTGGTGATTAGCATATTCACCTTCTTCACCCTGGCGCAGGTGCTGTTCTTCTACCTTTACACAAGCTCTCTCTACATAACCCTCTTTGCCCTCTCCGCCCTCGGGCTTGTGACGGTGGTGGCGGGCATCTGCGACACCTGGGCGGTAAAGTACCGGGAGGTGGACCCTTCCCTCGACTACGGCAAGGTCCGCTCCTGCGGCTCAATATCCTACGCGGTGACCGGCCTCATAGCCGGGCAGCTGGTGGCCATGTTCGGCAACAGCATCGCCGCCTTTCTCACCCTGGTGGCCTGGCTGATTGTGGTGAGCGCCGCAGTGCTCATCCCCAACCCCCCCAAGGTGGACATGACCCGGGACCGCATCTCCTTCCGCCAGGGCATAAAGTCCTGCGTAAAAAACCGGGCCTATGTGGTGATGATAATCTGCGTGCTGCTCTGCATGCCGGCGGACACCGCCGCCAACTCCTACTTCTCCACCGTGGTGATAAACAAGGGCGGCACCTCCTCCGACGTGGGCATAGGCCTTTTCGTTATGGCCTTTAGCGAGTTCTGGGTCATATACTTCTTCTCCAAGCTAGCAAGGAGGTTCACCGCCGAGCGGCTGCTCTACTTCGGTATCTTCGGCAGTGTGATACGCTGCCTAGCCCTGGCCGCGGCGCCCAACGCCAAGTGGGTGGTCATACTCATCTGTACCCAGGCGGTTTCCTTCGGCCTCACCATGCCGGCCAAGGTCATATGCGTCAACAACATCGTGGGCAACAAATACTCCGCCACCGCCCTGCAGCTGATGTTTGTGGTGAGCGGAATAGCTTCCATGCTCATCAGCACCCCTCTCGGCTCCATCTGTGAGAACTTTGGGGTTAACATATTCCTGCTGGTGGGGGCCGCCCCGGCGGTGCTGGGCGCGGTTATACTGATGATATATACTGAACACCGTCTCAAGGCCATGGCAAATGAGGCTACCCTGCCCTCGTAAGTTTTCGAATGGTGTTTTTGGCGGAGGAGGGCACGGCAATGGAGATTTTGAGGATTACCGTCGAAACCGCTTCGGCGGCCAGCCACATCTACGCCCTGAGCTGGAAGACGGCCTACCGGGGGATGCTGCCGGACAGCTACCTCGACCAGCTCTCCCTCGAGCGCTGGACGCCGCTGCTGCAGAACTCCAGCTATGAAGGCTACCTCCTGCGGGAGGGCGGCGGTTTTGTTGCGACCTGCAGCGTCGCCCCGGCTAGGGACCCGGGGATGCCCGGGTGGGGGGAGATAATCTCGCTCTACGTCCTGCCGGAACAGTTTGGCAGAGGGTACGGCACCGCGCTCTTTGATTTTGCCCAGCGCAGGCTGCAGGAGATGTGCTACAGGCGTTTTTACCTCTGGGTGCTGGAGCAGAATTTTAGGGCCCGGCGCTTCTACCAGAGGAACGGGTTTTCCTTCTGCGGGGACAGGGCTGCGCTCTACATCGGCGGCGGCAGCTTTGCCGAGCTAAGATACACAAAAGAGCAATAAAGAACACCGGAGGCCCCTTGGAGCAAGGGACCTCCGGTTTTTTAGGTGCTGACCTCCGCCGGGGACTCTTTTAGCAGTCGTAGGCGGACTTCATGTTGTCCATGTAGGCCTTGACGGTGTTGACGTTGATGGGTCCGCCCCAGTTGCCGTCCTCAAAGCAAGTGCCCACCAGGGCAGCGTCGGCGTACTTCATGCGGCGCACGCAGTTCTCCACATCGGTGCCGCCGCCCAGGATGACCGGGATGTCCCCCAGCTCCGTCATGTCCCTTACCATGCGCTCGTTGTGGGCCTCGTCCTTGCTGAGGATCTCGATGGCGGCGGCTCCGTAGCGGATGGCGGTGGCGGCCCTGGTCTGCAGGTCGCTCTTGTCATACTCGCTCTTGAAGTGATAGCCGGCAGCCTCGGAGATAAGGTCCACGCTCTGGGCGCCGATGAGGTTGCGGTAGGCGATCACCTTGTAGGGGTCGCCGGTGACCGGGCCGAACTGGGACTGGGTGGTGCCCACAAGGGCGGTGCAGCGGGTGAAGTCCGCGCCCACAGCCTTCGCCACGGCGAGGGAGGGGGTGATGCAGTTCCACATGAGCTGGACGCCGATTTTAAAGTCGGGGCCAACCTCGCTGCGGACCCTGGCGCCCACCGCCGCAAGGGTGGCAACCCTGGCGTAGTCGGTGTCGTCGGTGGCCTGGTAGATGCGGTCGGAGCTCTGGAGCAGGCAGCCATGGGCGCCGCCCTTGATGAGAGCGTCAACGTCGTGCAGGGCCTTGTCCATCATCTTGTCCACGTTGCCCTCGGTGTAGTAGGGAGTGCCGGGCATGGGGAGCAGATGCACGAGACCGAAGATGAGCTTTTTGCCTTTATTTTCCTTGAACATTGGCGTGTATCCTCCGTTTTTTATTTCTAATTTAATTATAGGACCGCCCGGGGGCATTTGCAACCGGGAGCAGAGGGCCCTGCAATCACTTTTTTAGGAACTCCCCAGCCAGCACCCTCGGGTAGAGGTCGGCGCAGAGGTTCTTTGCGAGCTCCATTATCTCGGGGGTGAAGAGCGGCACCGGGCCCATCTGGGCGGCGTTGAAGCCGGAGGCCACGTTGGCCATTACGAGGCTCATGGCGGCATTGTTGCCGTCGGCGTAGGCAAAGCCCGCCGCGCCGGTGGAACAGTTGCCGCAGCCGGTGGGGTCCACCGACGGGCCGCAGGGATCCACCGGGCCGCAGAAGTAGACGTCGCTCTGGGTGACGGAAAAGGCTCCCCGCTGGCCCACCCGGTAGAGGCAGAACTCAAAGCCCATGCTCTGGATGGCGGCAATTATGTCGTCGTCCTTCTCCCGGGGTATGCCGAAGAGGTCGGACGCCTCGTTGTGGTTGATGGACCACATGGGGGCGATGTGGCTTATCTCCTTTATGCGCTGGATGCTGTCGGTGAGGCGGGAGGCGGCGGAGTACTCTATCTCCCACATCATCTTTATGCCGTGCTTCTCCAGCACCTTCTCCAGCTTGCGCCAGTAGACCATGTCCAGGTTCTGGGCCATGTACATGCCCTTGACGCTGGAGGTGGCGGCGGCGTCTATGTCGTCGGGATTGGTCTTGAGGTAGCCCATGGCCTGAGAGCCGTAGACCGACTTCCAGTTGTATCCCCCGTCCTCCCGCTGGTAGTCCAGGATGTGGCGGGTGTAGTGCTCCGCCTCCGCCCTTATGGACTCTTCGCTCATGCCGTTTTCCTTCATCCAGACACCGTAGGAGTCAACATAGTCCGCGCCGGTGCGGCAGACCAGCTTGCACCTGTCGGTGTAAAGGCGCATGCCCGCCAGAGCGAAGAGCGCGGGCCCTCCGATGTGCCAGCCGCTCTCGCTGCCGTCGGCGGCGATGACATTGTCCGACATGATGTTTCCGCAGGCGAGGTATTCTATCATTTTTATGTCCTCTCAAATCCTTTTCTTGCCTTAACTATACCACACCTGCGCCGGGCCCTCAACAATCCGCCCGGGAGCTTAAACGTTAAAGCTCCAGAAGAAAACAAAAAAGCTGCCGGTAAAATCAAGGCGAGCCTTGATAAACCAACAGCTGCAATTGTATTTAACCAAAAGCCAATAAGATTTTCTCTAATGCGCTAAACACGGTGCCTTCTCAATCAGGGTGGAAATAAACCTGCGATTCAAGCGCTCATCACATCACCTACTAAAAGGCCAGTTAGCGAGCTCCCAGAGAAAACCACTTGAATACTTTTGAGCTTTTGCCACATTATCAATCCTGTTTTTTATCCCAATGTAAAAATCATAGTCTGTTATTCTGCTCCAAGCTGGCCCACAGTAGTCTTCATCAAAAAAAGCGGCTTTCAAAACAAAACTATCAATCGGAGCATGAGCGTAAAACTTAATGTTCTCCAGCTCTTTCCAGCCCTCACATTGATAAAATATGTAAAAATATTTAACCATCATGTTGACGAGTTTTTGTGCCTGACCATGGGTAAAAATCGTTTCACCCGTGTCACCTCTGTGAAACAACAGCTCAGAAATATTGTAAGAGTTCACCTCATTGTTGCTATTTCTAAGGCCGAGCACTTCACAGTCGATTTTGGCAAAACTATAACATGCTTTCCTATGCCAGCAATCAAACTTCTCCTGGGAACAATACTTTTGGGGATCTGAGAGGAAATCTTTGAAAATATTAATCTCTACATATTCTTTTATGGCACATGCGACTTTGTGTTTATTCTCAAGACATCTTTTGCTGTCATCGCCAAAATATAAATACTTTGCTTCGCTCTTGTATTCCACCGTATGGACAGACATATCCTTGTAGGCAGATTTAAAGGCACGACTAAATATTGCCTTTTTGCGAAGCGAGCAGTTACTTCTGTCGCCATGTATGCCGGTTAAAAAATCAAGAACGTCTTCAGGGACACCGATTGTTGCCATTTATTACCTTACAAATCAATGTGTTTTTATAGGTCCGGCCTTATACAAAGCAAATCGCCCGACATGCAAAAGATGCCATCTGGTCTATTAAGATTGAGACGGCTGCCGCATGGTGTAGACCTTGCGCTCCATGCGCTTTGCGCGCACCATGAAGGTCTCGTTGCCGGGCATGCGGCCGCTCACCGTTTTCCTAGGCACAAAGCCTAGACTCCGGTAGAGGTCCTGCGCCGGGTAGTTGCCCTCCAGCAGCTCCACCCAGCGTATCCCCGGCTGCAGGGCCAGCGCCCGCTCCGCCAGGGCCCTGCCCACACCGCGGCGCATTACCGCCGGGTCCACATACAGCCAGGCGAGCTCGTCTTCGCTGTAGGCCACAAAGCCCACCACCGAGCCTGCGGCCTCCGCCACCAGTATGCTGTAGTCAAAGAGGCCCTCGGCGGGCGCGGCCTCGCGAAGGGGCAGAAAGGCATCGCTCAGCCCGGCCAGGGCCAGCTCCCGACGCCTTGCGCTGTCGTGGATGGCCTCGATGGCGTCCCAGTCCTGGTGAGTATATGGTCTTATGTTTAGATTTCGCATCTTTTCTCCTCCGGGCAGGCTGGCGGGGGACGTGAGCAGCGGCAGCAGCAGCAGAAAACCCAGCAGGGGTATGAATATTATGGCCAGCACCAGCAGCCGGTCCCGGCCCAGGTCCTCAAATCTTCGGCAGCAGAGGGCGATAAACGGCACCGTGTGCGCCGCCAGCGGCGCCAGCATCAGGCCGGGGAGCTTTATCGCACCCAGCACCGCCCCAAAAACGCAAAGGGCCAGAAAGCTGTAAAAGGCCGCAGCCCAAAACTCCTGCACCCCCGTGCGGCCCTGAAAGTCCAGAGTCCGCCTGAACATGTTCCTATACTCTTCCACGGCGCCCTCCAAAGACCCTTGTGTATCATTAATATGAACAAGGGCCCGGAAAAAGGACGGGCTACCGCCTCAAAAAGCCGAGCTTGCGGCAGCCGGAGAGGGCGAGGCAGGTACACTGCACCGCGAGGGCCGCCGCTCCCGCAAGGGAGGCGCCCACCATGCCGGCGGAGGGGATGAGGGCAAAGCTGAAGAGGAAGCTCGCCGCTATTCCGGCGGCGTTGGAGGCGATTAGCCCCTTTATGTCCCGGATGACGGTGAGCAGCATGCAGTAGAGGATGCTGAGGCAGGTGAACACCGTTGCGACCACCATGTAGGGCAGGAGGTAGGCGTAGGCGGCAATCTCCCCGCCGTAGAGCAGCTCAAGGCCGAAGCGCCCCAGCAGCAGCACGCCTCCGAGGCCCAGCAGGCCCAGCGCCGCCACCGCCAGGGATATCCTGAGGGAGAGGCGCAGAAAGCCCCGCCGGTCTCCGGAGTTGAAGAGCTCGGAGAACACCCCGAGGAAGGGGGAAAACAGGTAGGCGATGCCCACCTGGAGGATGAGCACCGGGGAGTTGACCAGGCTGAACACCCCCATGACCTTCGGGCCGCAGAGCCGCTCCAGCACCAGCTTTGGCACCGAGGCGCAGGCGGTGTTGAGGAAGGCGTAAACCGCGAGCGGCAGGCACTCCCGCAGCAGCGGCAGCGCGCTCTCCCCCTCCCCGCCTGGGGCAACATACCTTCTTCCGCAGAGGACAAGGTCGTACCAGACCGAAAAGGCGTAGGACAGTACCGTAACCGCCAGCAGCGCCGCCAGCAGGTTGCCGGTGAGGCGCAGGGTAAGCGAGAAGGCCGCCACGGCGATGACCCCGCGCACCCCGTAGGAGATGCCTATGCGGTCCATTACCCCCCGCTTCTGGCAGCAGCCGTGGTAGACGTCGGTCAGCGCCTCCAGCAGCTTGTAGCAGAGCCAGAGCAGTATGAGCAGCAGCTGCCGGGACCTGTAGCCCGCCGCCAGGGAGTAGGCGGCGCAGAGCACCAGCGCCGCGCCCATGGTGAGCCAGCGGGAGCGGATGTAGACCCTGTCGGGATAACGGCCGGGGTCGGACACCTGAAAGCTGCGCATTCCGAAGGATGCGAGGGTGAGGAACATGTTGCTCACCGCCATGGCGGTGGCCAGAAGCCCCGCGTTTAAAACGCTCTCCCCCTGGGGGGAGAGCGTTTTTACCAGCAGGCCGGTGACCAGCCACTGGCAGAGGAAATATATGAGATTTCCCGCGGTGTTGAAGACCAGGTTCCTGCGAAGGTTCCTTGCGCTCTCGCCCATGGGGTTACTCTGCAAAGACCTTCTTGAGGTTGGCAAACTCCGGCAGGCCGTCCACGGTGGGGGCGTTGGCGTCCCCCTGGATGAGGGGCAGGGCGTAGTCGAAGAACCTCTCGTTCATGTTGTCCCGGGTCTCGTTGAGCCAGTCGAGAGGAACGGTCTTTTCGGCGTTGGCCACGGTGGAAAGGGGCAGCAGCACGCACTCGCAGCTGTAGGAGGCGCCCTCTCCCCTCTTGAAGCCCACCATCTTGTCGGTCTCGCCCGCCACGGCGCTGTTCACCGCGGTGGCTCCGGCGAGGAAGGCCTCCTCAATGTCGGTGCGGGAGGCGATGTGGGAAGCGCAGCGCTGCAGCACCGAGAACTCCACGCCCCGGGTCTTGAGGCCGGTGCGCTGTTTTACTATGTTGGCGAGGGTGGAGGCGAGGCCGCCCATCTGGGCGTGGCCGAAGGCGTCCTTCTGGGAGGCGAGGTCGCTGCCGTACTCCGAGACGTAGCGGCCGTCCTTGTCCTTTACACCCTCCGACACCGCCACGATGACGCTGCTCTTTTTGGCGGCGACCTCCTCAATGCGGGCGATGAAGGCGTCCATGTCAAACACCACCTCGGGGAGGTAGACAAGGTCCGGGCCCTCGCCGATTCTGTTGGCGAGAGCGGAGGCGGCGGTGAGCCAGCCGGCGTTGCGGCCCATCATCTCGAGGATGAGGACGCTGCCCTTGCCGTAGACCTTGTTGTCCCGGCTAATCTCGGCGGTGGCGGTGGCCACGAACTTTGCCGCGGAGCCAAAGCCCGGGCAGTGGTCGGTGCCGGCCAGGTCGTTGTCCACCGTCTTTGGGATGCCCATTATGCGGCACTCATAGCCCACCCGCTGCATGTACTTTGAGACCTTGTTGCAGGTGTCCATGGAGTCGTTGCCGCCGTTGTAGAAGAAGTAGCGGACGTTGTACTTTTTGAAGATCTCGAGGATGCGCTTGTAGTCGGTGTCATCCTCGTCGCAGTCCTTGAGCTTGTAGCGGCAGGAGCCGAGGGCGGAGGAGGGGGTGTTTTTGAGCAGCTCCAGGGTCCGCTTGTCCTCCATGCCGCAGTCGAAGAGGCGGTCCTTGAGCACGCCCTCTATGCCGTGCTCGGCGGCGAGCACACGGGTGATTGCCCCGCTCTTGAGGGCGGCGTCGATGGCTCCGGCAGCGCTGGAGTTGATGACAGAGGTCGGCCCGCCGGACTGGCCGATTATGCATGCGCCTTTGAGTTCGCTCATGATACTTTGCCTCCAATTTTGTTAATATTACTTTTTAATAATAGCTTTTTTAAAAGGCGTTTGCAACCCTCTTGATTTTGAGGGCGGTTATGTTAAAATCAATATAGCGTATTGTGTCCGCCTAATGGCGGCAGTCAAACTATCGAAAGAGAGGATATTAACTATGCCACTCGTAACCACCACCGAAATGTTCAAGAAGGCATATGACGGCGGCTACGCCATCGGCGCTTTCAACGTGAACAACATGGAGATCATCCAGGGCATCACCGAGGCCGCCAAGGAGCTAAAGAGCCCCCTCATTCTCCAGGTGTCCGCCGGCGCCCGCAAGTACGCCAACCACACCTACCTCGTAAAGCTGGTTGAGGCCGCCCTCGAGGAGACCGGCCTTCCCATCGCCCTGCACCTCGACCACGGCGACAGCTTTGAGCTCTGCAAGAGCTGCATCGACGGCGGCTTCTCCTCGGTCATGATCGACGGCAGCCACCTGCCCTTCGAGGAGAACATCGCTCTCACCCGCAAGGTGGTGGAGTACGCTCACGACCACGGCGTGGTGGTTGAGGGTGAGCTCGGCCGTCTCGCCGGCATTGAGGACGCGGTGAACGTGAGCGCCGAGGACGCCTCCTACACCCGCCCCGAGGAGGTCCAGGCCTTCGTGGAGGGCACCGGCTGCGACTCGCTGGCCATTGCCATCGGCACCTCCCACGGCGCCTACAAGTTCAAGCCCGGCCAGAAGCCCCAGCTCCGGTTCGACATCCTTGAGGAGGTCGCCCGCCGCCTGCCCGGCTTCCCCATCGTGCTGCACGGCGCTTCCGCGGTCATCCCCGAGTTTGTGGAGATGATAAACCAGTACGGCGGCGACATGCCCAACGCCATCGGCATCCCCGAGGACATGCTGCGCCAGGCTGCCAAGATGGCGGTCTGCAAGATCAACATCGACTCCGACCTGCGTCTTGCCATGACCGGCACCATCCGCAAGTACCTGGCCGAGAACCCCTCCCACTTTGACCCCCGCCAGTACCTCAAGCCCGCCCGCGAGGCGATCAAGGCCATGGTGGCCCACAAGATCGTGGACGTGCTGGGTTCCGACGGCAAGGCCGAGTAAAAAAACCAGAAACAAAGAGCAGGACCCATCCCGGGCCCTGCTCTTTTTTGCGTGTGGACCTATTATATCCCGCGCCCGTGGAGCCGCATAAAGGAGAGGACCTCCTCCCTCGAGCGCACCCCTCCCCTGGGGCCCATGGTGGCCACTGCCAGGTTGGCGGCGGCGGTGGCGAACTCCGCGCACTCCCGAAGCCCCCAGCCAAAGCCCTGGGCGGCGAGAAAGCTGCTGTTGAAGGTGTCTCCGGCGCCGGTGGTGTCCACCACCTTAACCGGGTAGCAGGGCACCGAAAAGTCCTCGCCGCCGCGGCTCATGACCCGGCAGCCGTTTGCCCCGAGGGTGAGCACTACGGTTTCCACCCCCATGGCGAAGAGCTGCTCCACAAACTCCCGGTCCGGGAGCTCCCCGGCGAAGCGGCGGATGCTGAACTCGTTGAAGTAGAGCACGCTCGCCTGCTCAGCCATAAGCCGCCATTTCTGGTTTTTCAGCACGGTGAGCTCCATGTCCACGGCGATGCGTCCGCCCCGCAGCCGCTGCTGCCGGAAAACCTCCGGGAAGTTCACCAGCAGCTCCTCCAGCTCCAGCGAGCCGTAGAGGCTGCCGGCGTTTGCGAGGAACTCAAACAGCTCCCCGCTGGCGATGAGGGAGTGGTCCCCGTCGCCTTTTATGACAAACACCGTGCGCTCCCCCGTCTGGTCCTGGACTATGGCGCAGTAGGCGTCGGATATCCCCTCACGGCGGATGATTCTGGAGGTGTCGATGCCGTAGCTCTCAAGGTCCCGCAGCAGAAAGTCCGCCTCCGGGCCCACGGCCTTTACGTCCAGGCAGTAGGTCTTGACCCCGTAGGCTGCGGTGGTGCAGGCGGCGTTGGCGATGGTGCCGCCGGTGCGCCTCTGCCCCTGCTTTGCGATGACCTTGTCCCCCATGCCGGGCCAAAAATCCACGCTGAAGTATTTGTCTATACATCCGCTGCCGAGAAAAACCGAGTAGTCGCCCATGTCAGCGCCTCCTTCCTGCCGGTGAAGCCAGCGCGCTTATCTCGCAGACCGCGGTTTCGAGAAGAATGGTTTTAACGTCCTGTCGGGAGGATTTGAGGTCCAGGTCCAGCTGGTAGAGCAGCTCCACTATGCGTCCCAGCGCCGCAAGGCCCAAGTCCTGCGACTGCCGCCAGGCTATCTCCATCTTCCGGTCGCCGGAGCGGTAGTCAAAGCCGGAGAACATGTCCTGCAGGCTGCCGCCGGAGCGCCGGAGCGCGGCGGCCCTCACCATGTTTACAAAGGCGGTGTTCATGACCCCGGCTATCATCATGGGGTCCTCGCCGCCCCGCAGCATGTCGTCCAGCAGGCTGAGGGCGGCGGAGCTGTCCCCGCGCTGCACCGAGCGGAGCATGTCGTAAACCCCCGCCTCCACCGTGCGCGCGGTGAGCTGCTCCACAAGGTCCTTGGTTATGGCGCCGTAGGAGCTTGCGGCGGCGAGCTTGCTCACCTCCCCCTCCAGCTCCAGGGCGTCCTCGCCCTTTAGCTCCACCAGCCGCCGGGCGGCGGCCCTCTCGATGCTGCTGCCCTCCCGCTTTGCAAGCCTTGCGATAAGCTCCAGAAGGTCCGAGCCGGTCTTTTTTGCCGCCAGCACCGCCGCGCCTCCACCCGCCGGCAGGGCAAGCAGCTTTTCCACCCGCTTCGGCAGGGAGAACCTGTCCTTCTCGGGGTCTATGGCCTGCAGCACCACAGTGAGGTCCTCCGGTATATCCGGCAGCAGCTTTTCAATCTCCCCAAGCCTCTGCTCGTCGAGGGCGGAGAGGAAAAAGCCGCTCAGCACCAGCACTCGGTTCCCGGCGAGCAGAGAGTAGGAGTATACCTCCCCCTCCAGCTGCTCCAGCGGGGCGGTGGCGGCGTCCAGCAGCAGCGGTTTTGTGCCGCACTGCTTTGCAAGGGCGCTGATGCAGCCCTCCGCCAGCAGGCGCTCGTTGCCGTAGAGGTAGTAAAGGCGCTTGCGGCCGGTCTTTATGGATTTTACAAACTCTGTTTCGTTCATCTGCCGTTTATCCTCATGCTGCAGCCGCTGCGGCGCAGTTCCAGCAGCAGGTAGTCGGAGCTGCTGTAACCCCGCACTCCGAGATTCCGCGAGTACTCCGGCGCAGCCGCCAGCCCGCCATACATCCCAACCGGCAGGGAGCCCTCAAGGGCCACGGCGGCGTCATAGCCGGTTATGTCGTCCGGGCTGTGGCAGCAGAGCAGCACACTGTTGCCGGCAGCCTTCACCACCGCGTAGTCCCCATGGGGGAACACCCCCGAGGACGCGCCCGGGAACACCGGGCCCTCTGCAATCCTTATGCCCGGGAAGGTCTCCAACAGTGCGCCGGTGCTGCAGCCCTCTGCCAGAATTATAGCATATGACGGCCGGGGCACAAAGGAGGTGTCCATCAGATACTCGAGTTCCTGCAGGGCGTCGCTGCTGGTGTCGGTGACCACTATGGCGCTCTCGCCGCCGGAGGATATGTAGCCGTTGCCGCCGCTGAGCTCCACTGTGGCGGCAGGACGGCTGAAAAGCAGGGCGAGCGCCGCCGCAAACAACAGCAGCGAGGCCAGAGCCCGGCGGCCGAGGGTTCTGCGGGCCATCACCGCCAGGAAGAAGAGGGCCAGCAGTATCACCGCCGCTGCCACGCGAGGGGTCTGGACCCTCAGTGTGGCAAAGGGCAGCTTGCAGAGGAAGGTGCTGAACCTCACCACCGTGCCGCAGAGCAGCTCACAGAGCCCACACGCGGCGTATCCCAGCACCGGCAGGCCCTGAAGCAGCACAACCAGTGCACAGGAGAGCATCATCAGCGGCACCAATGGGATGACCAGAAGATTTGCAAAGGGAGCCACCAGCGAGAGCGGCATGCCGAAGGCTATTATGGATGGGAGGGTGACCATCTGCACCGCGAGGGTGGTCTTGAACAGCGACACCGCCGGTCTCAGCGCCGAGAGGCGGCCGGGTTGGCCGGGTTTCGGCATTATTCTCGGGACCACTGCGAAGAGGGCGAAGATGCAGCCGAAGGAGAGCTGAAAACTGGAACTTTCCACTGCGAAGGGATTTGCGGCCAGCACCACCGTTGAGGCAAGGGAGAGGGAGGTCATTGGGTCCGGACGCCTGCCCAGGACGAGCGCTCCCTCCCGGTAGACCGCCATGCACACCGCTCTTGTGACCGACGGCGTTGCGCCGAAGAACAGCACCATAAAGATGAGCAGCGGGAGAAGAAACAGAAATATTATCTGGCGTCTCAGGCGAAACAGTTCCAGCAGACGGCTGAAGCCCACCGATATGGCGGAGATGTGAAGGCCGGACACCGCAAGTATATGGGCGATACCGGCTCCGGAGATATCCCGCCGAAGCTCGGAGGACATGCCGCTCCTGTCGCCGGTGATGAGGGCCGAGGCGAGGGAGGCGGAGTCGGAGCTGAGGGCGCTCCTCAGCTTTTCTATAATGACCAGCTTTAACCTTCCGACAACCGCGGCCATCAGATCCACTTCCCTTTCCACCTCCCGCAGCTTCAGGGCGTCCACATAGTAGAGGGCCATCCTGTCGGTGCCGCGCATGTACTCGGACGGCTGATAAAAACACAGCTCGCAGCTGACCCGGTCCCCCGGCATTAGGTCCCCGGCGTCAAAGCAGACGCTTACCCCGTCCACCCTCTCCCCCGCTGCGGAGTCGAGGCGGCAGTAAACCCTGCCGTTGTCGGAGTCCAGCGACAGCACGGTGGCGGTGCAGCGAAGGGTGGAGTAATTCAGCAGCTCATAGACGCTCTCCCGCAAGACCATGCCGCGGCAGCTCAGGACCAGGCTCACCGCGGCGGCCACAGCGCAGAGCAGCGCCGGGACAATGCATTTCCTGCCCTTGTGGACCAGCGCCATCACAGCCGGAGCCAACGCCACAACCGATGCCGACACCCATGGCGACAGAAAGAAAGCAGCCGCCATTGAGCAGGAGAACACCGTCCCTGCTACCAACAGCGGCCGTTTCATAAAATACCTCCTCTTCTACAAAGGTAGGGAGTTATTTCGTTTCGAAAAGAGGCAGTTTTTCAAGATATACTATGTCGGTGCGGTCGGCGGCCTCACCCTCGGCGAGGACGGTGCACTTGCCGGCCACCGTGCCGCCGAACTTCTCCATCATCTTCTCCATGGCGTAGAGGGAGCCGCCGGTGCTGATGACGTCGTCCACAATGAGGATGCGCCCCTTCTTGAGCATGTCTATCTCGTGCTGGTCGAGGTAGAGGGTCTGCACCCGCTCGGTGGTGATGGACTTGACACTCATCATGATGGGGTTCTTCATGTAGAGCTTGTTCATCTTGCGGGCCACCACGTAGTTCTTGCCGCTCTGGCGGGCCATCTCGTAGGCGAGAGGGATGCCCTTTGCCTCAGCGGTGAGGATGATGTCGAAGTCAAAGTCGATCTTCTCCAGCAGCGCCTTGGCGCAGGCGACGGTTATCTCCACATCGGAAAACATTATAAAGCCCGCAATGGAGAGCTGGTCGTTGACCTTGCAAATGGGGAGCTGGCGCTTGAGGCCGGCTATTTCCATCTCATAAAATTCCTGCATGGTAATACTCCTTTTAAACGCGCATGGCGCGACTTTTTAGCCCGGAGGCCAGGTCATGTCCCGGCCGGAGAGAAGGTGAAAATGAAGGTGCGGCACCGTCTGGCCGGCGCTCTCGCCGCAGTTGGACACCACCCGGAAGCCGTCCTTTAGCCCCTGCTCGGCGGCGAGAGAGGCAATCACCTCGAAACAGTGGGCGACGATGGCGCTGTTGCCGGGGGTCACCGCGGCGCAGCTCTCAATGTGCTGCTTTGGTATGACCAGAAAATGCACCGGGGCCTGCGGGTCAATGTCCCTGAAGGCGAGGACGCTCTCGTCCTCATAGAGCTTTTGCGACGGGATCTCCCCCGCGGCGATTTTGCAGAAAAGGCACGAATCCATAGGCTTCCTCCTTTAGGCAAGCATGCTCTCGATTATGCCGGCGGCCTGGGAGAGCACCGAGGGGAGCTTGTCCAGCTCCTTGGCTCCCGCCATGGCCATGTCCGGCTTGCCGCCGCCGCTGCCGCCGCAGCGGGAGGCGAACTCCTTCACCACCGCTCCGGCCTTGAGCCCGGCCTCGAGGGCCTTGGGGCCGCAGGCGGCAACCAGGGTGCCCTTGCCGCCGGTCACGCCGGCCAGCACCACCACTGCGTTCTGGCTCCTGCCCCTGAGGTCGTCCGCCATGGAGCGCAGGGCGTCCGCCTGGGCCTCCACCTGGCCGGAAAAGACCTTGAGGCCCTTGACCTCGGTGGCTCCGGCGATTATGCCGTCCAGCGCGCCGGAAGCGATCTTTGCAGCGAGCTTCTCGATCTCCCGGTCCTTCTCCCTGATGCTCGCCACCGCCTGGGCAGCCCTTGCGGGCAACTCCTGGAAGCTGGTTATCTTGAAGGGGGCAGAGGCCTCGGCCAGCAGCTTCTCCTGGTCGTAGAGGTGGGCGATAACGCCCATGCCGGTGGTACCCTCGATTCGCCGGACACCGGCGGCCACCGAGCTCTCGCTGATTATCTTGAAGAGGCCGAGGTGGGAGGTGTTGGAGACGTGGGTGCCGCCGCAGAACTCCACCGAGCAGCCCTCCACGTTGACCACCCGGACTATGTCGCCGTACTTTTCGCCGAACAGCGCCATGGCCCCCATGGTCTTAGCCTCGTCTATGGGCATGGATTTTGTGGTGACCGGGATGGCGGATAGGATGTTGCTGTTCACAATATCCTCAACCTGCCGCAGCTCCTCTGGCTTTACGGCCTCAAAGTGGGTGAAGTCGAACCTTACCCGGTCCCTGTCCACATAGGAGCCCGCCTGGTGGACATGGTCCCCCAGCACCTGACGCAGCGCCGCCTGCAGCAGGTGGGCCGCGGTGTGGTTGCGCATGGTGGCCCGGCGGACATCCTCGTCCACCTGGGCGGTAACTCTATCCCCCACCGAAATGGAACCGCTCTCCACCCGGCCTATGTGCAGGTAGTAGCCCTCAGGGGTCTTGCGGCAGTCCTCCACCGCCACCACCGCAGGGCCGAAGGTGATGCGGCCGGTGTCCCCCACCTGTCCGCCGCTCTCGGCGTAGAAGGGTGTTTCGCTCAGCACCAGCGCCACCCTGTCGCCCTGGGAGGCGGAGTCCACCCGCTGGCCCTCCACCGCCATGGCCACCAGCTCCGCCTCACAGCAGAGGGCATCATAGCCGAGGAAGCGGAAGTCCGGCAGCTTTACGTCGGAGAAGAGGTCGTCCTCCCAGCTAACGTCCCGGCTCTTGGCGTCCTCCCGGGCGCGCTTTTTCTGCACGTCCATGAGCCGGTGGAACTCCTCCTCGTCCACCTTGAAGCCCTGCTCCGATACAATGTCCACCGTGAGGTCCAGGGGAAAGCCGAAGGTGTCGTTGAGCTTGAAGGCATCGGCGCCGGAGAGCACCGTCTCGCCCTTCTCCCGCATGGCCGCGAGGTGCTCCTCCAGCATCTCAAAGCCCTGCTCGATGGTCTTGGCAAAGCGCTCCTCCTCCGCCTTGATGACCCGGCCTATGTAGTCCCGCGGCTCGGCGAGGTAGGGGTAGGCGCTCACATTTTCTTCTATGACCGTGTCGCAGACCTCAAAGAGGAAGGGCCTAGTGACCCCCAGCAGCCTGCCGTGGCGGGCGGCCCGGCGCAGCAGCCGGCGGAGCACATAGCCCCGGCCCTCGTTGGAGGGACCGATGCCGTCTCCAACCATGAATACGGTGCTGCGGATGTGGTCGGTGATGACCCGGAGCGACACGTCGGTGGCCTCGTCCTTTTTGTACTGGACACCGGTTATCTGCTCTATCTTCTTCATTATGTTGCGCACGGTGTCCACCTCAAAGAGGTTGTCCACCCCCTGCATGATGCAGGCGAGGCGCTCAAGGCCCATGCCGGTGTCGATGTTGCCATGCTCCATGCGCTCGTAGTGGCCGTTGCCGTCCGAGATGAACTGGGTGAACACGAGGTTCCAGAACTCCACATACCTGTCGCAGTCGCAGCCCACAAAGCAGCTGGGCCTGCCGCAGCCGTACTCGGGGCCGCGGTCAAAGTATATCTCGGAGCAGGGGCCGCAGGGGCCGGAGCCTATCCCCCAGAAGTTGTCCTCCTTGCCGAGGCGGACCATGTGGTCGGGGGCGACCCCCACCTCCCGGGTCCAGATGTCGTAGGCCTCGTCGTCCTCCTCGTAGACCGAGACGTAGAGCCGGTCCACCGGAAGCTCCAGCACCTTGGTAACAAACTCCCAGGCCCAGGCGGTGGCCTCGTGCTTAAAGTAGTCGCCGAAGGAGAAGTTGCCCAGCATCTCAAAGTAGGTGCCGTGGCGGGCGGTCTTGCCCACCCGCTCAATGTCGGGGGTGCGAATGCACTTCTGGCAGGTGGTGGCCCGGTTGCCGGGGACGTGGTCCTGGCCGAGGAAATACTTTTTGAGCGGGGCCATGCCGGAGTTTATAAGCAGCAGGCTCTTGTCGTCCTGGGGGATGAGAGGGAAGCTCTCCATCCTGTAGTGGCCGTGCTGCTGGAAAAAGCTGAGAAACTTTTCACGCAGCTCGTTGAGTCCGGTCCATTCCATAAAACTTTCTTCCTCCAAAAAAATATAGGCCTCCTCCCAAGCCGGGACGAAGGCCGAATGACTTCCGCGGTACCACCCGTGTTGCGCGAAAAACGCGCCACTCTCTGCGCCTTAACGCGGCGCGCTCGCCGAAAATCTACTCTCCGGAGCTCGGGGGCGGCCCACCGGTCCCTCAGCGGCAACGGGCCCTCTCAGCTGCTGGGTCCGCTCTCTTCTGCCCGGGACAGGATTATCCCCGTCAAAGCCTTTAATAACGTAACAATTATATATTCGCGCACCCTTTTTGTCAACCGGAAACCTCGGCGGCGCCGGGGTTCAGCATGCTTTTTGCTATGGCGGAGAACACCGGTGCGGCCGAGGAGTAGCCGTAACCCTCCCCCTCCACCATAACTGTTATGACATACTGGGGGTCCTCGGCCGGGAAGTAGCCGGAGAACCAGCCAATAACCCCGCCGGAGCCGGTCTCGGCGGTGCCGGTCTTGCCGGCGGCGCCCACCCCCTCCACCTCTGCAAGGGAGCCGGTGCCGGTGAGCACCGCCTCGCTGAGGTATCCCCGCAGGGTCTCGGCGGTGCTCTCCTGCATGATCCTGGTGCCCTCCGGAAGGGGCTGCTCCTGTTCCCCCACCGACAGCACCAGCGACGGCTGGCGGTAGACCCCGCCGTTTGCTATGGCGGCGGTGGCGGCGGCCATCTGCAGCGGGGTGACCAGCAGCTGCCCCTGGCCGAAGCAGAGGTTGCAGAGCTCCGCCGTGCTAGAGAGGGCCTCCAGCCCCGGCAGCACCCCGGCGGAGGAGGAGAACCCGGGGGCGAGGGCGGTGCTGTGGCCCACCCGGAGCGAGTCCGCCATGGCAAATATGGCCGCCCGGCCCAGTTCCTGGCCCAGGGCTACAAAGTAGCAGTTGCAGGAGGCGGCGAGAGCCCCCTGCATGTCCACATCCCCGTGCTCGGCCCCGTTGTTGCAGCGGTAGGAAGCTCCCATCACATCAATGCTGCCGGTGCAGGTGTAGGCAAAGTCCCCGAGTCCCTGCTCTATGGCGGCAGCCGCAATCACGGGTTTGAAAACCGAGCCCGCGTTGTAGGCGCTGATGGCCCGGTTGAGGAAGGGGGAGTCCTCGGAATCGATGGAGGCGGCCGGATCCTGCAGGGAGTAGTCCGGCAGACTCACCATTGCCAGCACCTGGGAGGTTTTGGCGTCCAGCACCACCACCGCGCCCCGGCTGAAGCCCTCCTCCGCCGCTTTAAGGGCTGCGCGCTGTATGCGCTTGTCGATGGTGAGCTTTATCCCGCTCTCCCCATCCTCCGGCGACTCCACGGTATACCCCCTGCCGCTCGCGCCGCCCACAGCGTTTACCTGCACCTCGGCGGTCACATCGCGGGTGTTCTCGGACAGGTAGTCCTCAAACGCCAGCTCGAGGCCGCAGGCTCCCCCGCCGTCGTAGTCCAGGTACCCAAGCAGGTGGGGCAGCAGGTTCTCCTGCGAGTAGCGGCCGTGGGTCTGCACCGTCTTTGCCGGCACATAGCCCGGCAGCTCCCGCAGCAGCGGGAAGGCGGCCGGCAGAGGGTACCCGGCCTCGGACAGCTCCTGCAGCCGCTGAAGCTGCTCCCCGTCCAGGTACCCCTCCAGCTCGTAGGGCACAAGGTCCGACGCCACCGCCACGGCGGTGTACTGCTGCGGGCCGTCGGTGAGCAGAACGCCGTTGCAATCGTAAAAGTCCGGCCGCACCGACGCCACCGAAATGCTGTAGGTGCTCTGGCTCTCCACCGCCCTCGCGGAGTCGCCCCCGTCAAACATCAGCCAGAACAGCCGCAGCTGCGCGAGGCACAGCCCGCCCAGCAGCAGCAGGAACAGGCCGAGAAACCGCTTCTTCTTCATTAAATCACCCAAATGGAGCATCGGCGGTTTTGCCCCGTTTTATTCAGGGCCTTTTGTTGCCTTACCGGTCCGGGGCGTGCAAAAGGGCCCGCTCCAATGAGGAGCGGGCCCTTTTTTGCGGGATGGTGATGGGGAATCTTAATACATGCCGCCCATGCCGCCGGCAGCACCGGCCGCGGGCTCCGGCTCGGGGATGTCCACCACCACAGCCTCGGTGGTGAGCACCATGGCGGCCACGGAGGCCGCGTTCATGAGGGCGCTGCGGGAGACCTTGGTGGGGTCCACAATGCCGGCGTCTATCATGTCGGCATACTCCTCGGTCTCGGCGTTTATGCCGTAGTTGCTCCTGCCGGAGGTGCGGATCTTGTCGATGATGACCGAGCCGTCCAGGCCTGCGTTGGCAGCTATCTGTCGGATGGGGGCCTCGAGGGCCTTGAGCACGATCTTGGCGCCAGTCTTCTCGTCCTCAACCTCGGCCTTGGCCACCACGTCCTCCACCGCGGTTGCGGCGTTGACGAAGGCCACACCGCCGCCGGCGACGATGCCCTCCTGGGCAGCGGCCTTGGTGGCGTTGAGGGCATCCTCAACACGGAGCTTCTTGTCCTTCATCTCCACCTCGGTGGCAGCGCCCACGCGGATGACCGCGACGCCGCCGGCGAGCTTGGCAAGGCGCTCCTGGAGCTTCTCCCTGTCGTAGTCGGAGGTGGTGGTGTCGATGAGGCGGCGGATCTGGCCGATGCGGGCCTCAATGGCCTTCTTGTCGCCGTGGCCGCCCATGATGACGGTGTCTTCCTTCTTTATCTGCACCTTCTCGGCCCGGCCCAGCTGGCTGAGGTCGGCGTCCTTGAGCTCGAGACCCAGCTCGGAGCTGATGACGGTGCCGCCGGTGAGCACGGCGATGTCCTGCAGCATGTCCTTGCGGCGATCGCCGAAGCCGGGGGCCTTTACGGCGCAGCAGACGAAGGTGCCGCGGAGCTTGTTGACGATGAGGTTTGCGAGGGCGTCGCCCTCCACATCCTCGGCGATGATGACCAGCCTGCGGCCGTTCTGCACCACCTGCTCCAGCAGGGGCAGTATCTCCTGGATGTTGGTTATCTTCTTGTCGGTGATGAGGATGGACGCGTCGTCGATGACCGCCTCCATCTTCTCGGTGTCGGTGACAAGGTAGGGGGTGATGTAGCCCCGGTCGAACTGCATGCCCTTGACCACGTCTATCTTGGTCTCGGAGGTCTTGGACTCCTCGATGGTGATGACGCCGTCGTTGGTGACCTTCTCCATGGCCTCGGCGATGAGCTCGCCGATGACCGGGTCGCCTGCGGAGACGGTGGCCACGCGGGCGATGTCCTTGGAGCCGGAAACCTTCTGGGAGTTGTCCAGAATCTTGCTGACCGCGGCGTCCACAGCCTTCTGCATGCCGCGCTTGAGCGCCATGGGGTTGGCTCCAGCGGCCACGTTCTTCATGCCCTCGCGGATCATGGCCTGGGCCAGCACGGTGGCGGTGGTGGTGCCGTCGCCGGCGGCGTCGTTGGTCTTGGTGGCGACCTCCTTTATAAGCTGGGCACCCATGTTCTCAAACCGGTCCTCCAGCTCAATCTCCTTGGCGATGGTGACGCCGTCGTTGGTGATGAGGGGGGAGCCGAACTTCTTGTCGATGACCACGTTGCGGCCCTTGGGGCCAAGGGTAACCTTTACGGTATTTGCCAGCTTGTCAATGCCGGTCTGGAGGCCCTTGCGGGCTTCCTCGCTGTAGTGCAGATCTTTTGCCATTTTCGTCTATCTCCTACCTAATATATGTTTTGCGGAAAGCTATATATCAGAGCACCTTGGCCAGGATGTCGCTCTGGCGGACGATGAGGAAGGTGTCGCTGCCGCACTTGTACTCGGTGCCGGCGTACTTGCTGACCACTACCCTGTCGCCTTTGGCGACCACCATCTCGACCTCCTTGCCGTCCACAACGCCGCCGGGACCGACAGCTATTACCTCGGCCTCCTGGGGCTTTTCCTTCTCCTGGGCGGCGCTGGTGAGAACAATACCGCTCTTGGTGACCTCCTCTGCCGCCACCGGCCGGAGCACCACCCTGTCAAAGAGAGGTTTAAGTTCCATGATATATATACCTCCAAATCAATGATCGATTTTTGTTTAGCACTCGTTCTTTTTGAGTGCTAAAAATATTTTAACCCATAATCCTGAAAAATCAAGTATTTTTTTCCGATTTAATAAAAATTTAACTATTTGCCCCGGCCGGCGCCACAAACCGGAAGGCCCCCGGCAGCACCGACAAGCTGGCAGTGCTCATGCGCAGAATCTCCCCGTCTATGTTGGCGGAGAAGGGGGTGG
>CALXAK010000092.1 GCA_944386255.1 uncultured Clostridia bacterium | reverse complement strand
TAAAGGGTTCCTTTTCAAGCTTAATATTGTTTAATTTTCAAGGTCCGGCTCGCTACCCCGTCGTTGGGGTGCTCGATTATAGTAGCAAATCCACCTCCCGTTGTCAACACCTTTTTTTGCCTTTTTTGAGGTTTTTTTGCGATTGCCTTTGGAGCGGTGGCGGTATGCGGCCTTTTTCGAACTATTATATGGTATAATAAGCAAAATGCCGCCCGGGGGTTGCCCCGGCGGCAGGCATGGCCTATATTAGTGAGAGAAACGCGGCCCTGGGCCGCCAGCGGGAGGCATGGCATTGAGCAGCACACCACTCAGCGAATATCCCCGCCCAAGGCTTGTGCGGGAAAGATACCTCTGTCTCAACGGCAGCTGGCTCTGCGGTTTCTCCCGGGGGGAGCGGCCTGAGAGCTGGCAGGAGGTGCTGGTACCCTACCCGGTGGGCAGCGCACTCTCGGGGGTGACCCGGGTGCTGCAGCCGGGGGAGACGCTCTGGTACAAGCGGAGCTTTCTGCTGCCGGAGGACTACCTGGGCGGGCGGCTGCTGCTGCACCTTGACGGGGTGGACGAGCAGGCCAGGGTCTACCTCAACGGCATGCCCGCCGGGGAGCACCAGGGGGCCTACAGCGGCTTCACCCTTGACATAACCGAGCTATGCCTTGCGGGGGAAAACCTGCTGGAGCTGCAGGTGACCGACAGCACCGGGGCCAGCGGGGCCGGCCGCGGCAAGCAGAGCCTCTCCCCGGGGGGCATCTGGTACAGCCCCATGAGCGGCATCTGGAAGACGGTGTGGCTGGAGCCGGTGCCCCGGAGGTACATCCAGGACATATCGGTGCTGCCGCTGCCGGAGCAGGGGGCGGTGGCGGTGACGGTGCGCTCCGCCAACCCCTCCCCGGTGAGGGTGGTGGCGGCGGGCCAGGTTGGCATCGGCAACGCCAACCGGCCGATACTGATAAAACTGCCGCAGTTCCGGCTCTGGACCCCGGAGGACCCGGCGCTCTACCCCATAACCGCAAAGCTCAGCTACGACACCGTCACCAGCTACTTTGCCATGCGCACCCTGGAGGTGAAGAAGGGGACGGACGGGGTGGCCCGGTTCTACCTCAACGGCCAGCCCCGGTTTGTGACCGGGGTGCTGGACCAGGGGGTGTGGCCGGACAGCCTCTACACCCCGCCGGACGACGGCAGCATGGTGCGGGACATAGAGATGGCCAAGGCCCTCGGTTTCGACACCCTGCGCAAGCACGCAAAGACCGAGCCGGAGCGCTGGTACTACCACTGCGACCGGCTGGGGATGATGGTCTGGCAGGACATACCCAACGGCGGCTCCCGCTACTCCCCGCTGCTGCAGTACCTGCCGCTGGCGGCGGACCTTAAGATCCGGGACAGCGCCTACCGGCTCTTCTCCCGGGGCAGCGAGCAGAGCCGGGAGCTCTACCGGCAGGAGTGCCGGGAGATTGTGGAGCAGCTGGACTTCTACCCATCGGTGGTCACCTGGGTGCTCTTCAACGAGGGTTGGGGGCAGTTTGACGCCCTGCGGGCGGAGGAGCTGGCGCGGGAGCTGGACCCCACCCGGCCGGTGGATCACGCCAGCGGCTGGTACGACCAGGGTGGCGGGGACTACCGCAGCCGCCACGTCTACTTCCGGCCCTACCGCCACCGGCGGGACAGGCTGGGGCGGGCGGTGGTGCTCTCGGAGTTCGGGGGCTACAGCCTCTCGGAGCCGGGGAAGAAGCTGTTCAGCTACAGAAGGTTTGAAAACCCCGCGGCGCTGCTGGAGGGGTTCCGGCGGCTGATGCAGCGGCAGATAGCCCCGGCGGTAAAAAAGGGTCTCGCCGGGATGGTGTACACCCAGCTCACCGACGTGGAGAAGGAGAAAAACGGCCTTGTCACCGCCGGCCGCGGCGAATTCAAACTGCCGCCGGAGCAGGTGCGGGGGATACTTCGGGGAATTATGCCCAAATAGTGCTCGACAAACGGCGCCGCCGGTGCTAAAATAGGTGGTGCAATCGCGCCTGTAGCTCAGTGGATAGAGCACCGGCCTCCGGAGCCGGGTGCGCTGGTTCGATTCCAGTCAGGCGTACCATATCGGAGCGGACTGCGCTCCACCCAGAAAGCCCGGTCCTGGACCGGGCTTTTCCCATGCCGCCGCGTCACTCCTCCCTTTGCGGGTGACTGGTTCGACCTTCCCGCTCCAAACCTGCCGCCTCGCCAAAGACCACAGGGCCCTTTTGGGTTCTGCGGTCTTTTTGCTTTTGGGGGCGGGGCTCCGGGGAGAGGCAGGAACGGGAGACTAAATGAGGCGGGACAGAACAGCGCCCCAGTAGCGTCCCGCTGCAGACTCCGTGGCGGGAGGGCACGGGCGGCCCATCCCCGCGCTCAAAAGCCCGGGGCCTGTTCAAAATTCCCGGGCAAAACCAGAGGCTGCCCGGCTAACGCGGCGGGACTCACTGGACGGGACGAAAAAAGGGCCCCGCAGTCCGGGGCCCCTGGAGTTTTGTTATATGGAGTTTTGTTATATATAGTAATTATAATACTATTTGTATTTGCAGCCGGGCTCTCCGGCGGGGTCAGTCCACCACGATGGTCTCGGCCCAGGACTCAAACTGGCTGAGGTAGGTGTTCTGCTGGTCGGCGAAGCAGTTGTAGTTGACAATCCAGAAGGCGTCGCTGCCCTTGCGCAGGGTGGTGTAGTAGAAGAAGGTGTCGCCCTCCGCCTCGCGGGTGTAGGTGATGTAGGGCTGGCCGTTGGGGGCGCTCTGGAAGGACTCGGTGAGGCCGTTGGCCTCCACCACCAGCTCCTGGTACTCCTCAAGGGTGATGGCGGAGATGTCCATGCCCATCTCGGCGTAGTCGTCATAGCCCTCGCGGACGATGCTCACAGCGGCTGCGTTGTTGTTGTAGATGGCGGAAAATCCAGTGCCGTCGGCGTCGGCAGCGGTCATGTTCTCCGGCAGCTGCAGTTTGAGGCCGAGGCCGGTGTCCACCTCGGCGAGCTTGGCCTCACCGGAGCCGCAGGCCGCAAGGACCAGCACCAGGGCCAGCACCAGGGCTACAAGAAATATCCTCTTTTTCATTGAAATTTCCTCCTTAGTTCTGCCGGCAGCGCCGGCTGACAACATAATAGCACGTTGAGGAGCTCTATGGAAGAGGTAATCCGGCAAAAGCTGCAAAACCCGCCGTTTAAAAGAGCAGGTCGCACCGGGGCGGCCAGTCGCTGTGCCGGCGAAGGTTATTATTACACTAACATTTCTTTCAAATCGCAATAGTATGTAATAATTTGTGTGAGATCATTGGCGCAGCGCTGCTGTCTCCGCCCCAATTACGAGGGGAACAGGCCATCCGGACGGCCCACGGCTGGGGGAAAGAGGCGCAGCTGTACCGGCCGAGGGGGCGGAATGGTGTCCTGGCCAATAATCGGACAATGTTTCCCGCCGGCCCACAGCGCTTTGTGAGAGCGTAGGCTCCCCAGCAGCAGCCATCCTCTGCTCCCGGAACGACAGGGGCATTAATGGGGCTGAGTTCTTGGAAGTTAGTGTGCCATTTTAATCTCTATGTACCTATTAATGGTACTTTTCTTTTATTATTAGGACAGGATGCAAAGGTTGCGGCTGTCACCGCCGGAATGGTGTGGGGACATCATGGCGAGCCCCCGGGAGGGAAAAGCCGGGCTTTTCCCTCCCGGGGGCTGCTGTTCTGGGCGGACGAGGCGGACTGGCAGGTGGTTCGCAGACCCTACCGGTCCCGGTCCAGCCCCGCCGGGCGCAAAGAGCGCTGCCGGCGGGGCCCTTCTGTCGCCCCTGGCGGTGATGTTACATGTGCCACGGGGCCTCCGGGTCAGATGGCCTGGTTGAACTGGATTACCATGGCGCTCCAGGTGCTGGGGCCGACAACCCCGTCCACCGTGAGGCCGTAGGCCCGCTGGAAGGCGCGGACCTGGGCGGCGGTGGCGCTGCCGAAGCTGCCGTCCACCTTCACCACCGGGACCAAGCCGAAGGCTCCGCCGACGGCGTTGAGGTAGCTCTGGATATAGCGCACATAGTCGCCGCTGCTGCCCTGGCGGAGAAGGTAGCCGGGGTAGACGGTGGTGACCTCGGCGGGGTTGCGGGAGTTGATCAGCGACGCCACCGAGACTATTGCCGCCCAGGTTTTGGGGCCGATCACACCGTCGGCGCTGAGGCCGAACTGACGCTGGAACAGCTTGGTGCTCCAGGCGGTGTTGGAGCCGAAGATGCCGTCGTCGGCGATGACCGGCAGGGCGGTGTAGAGGGTGGAGATGCGGTTGAGCAGGATCTGCATGGTGAGCACCGGGGCGCCGGTGCTGCCGTAGGTTATGGGGGTGCCGGGGTAGGCGGGGTCGGGGTCGAAGTGGGCGGCGTAGTCGGTGGTGATGGTGTTCCAGGTCACCCGGCCCACAATGCCGTCCGCCGCAAGGCCCTTGATGCCCTGGTACTGGGTCACGGTTTTCCTGGTGCCGGAGCCGTAGATGCCGTCCACCGCTATGGCGGCGAGCTGGGGGTACTCCTCCCGGCGCAGCTCCGAGAGGCAGTACTGGATAAAGCGCACGTCGGCGCCGGTGCTGCCCACCTTGAGGGGGGTGCCGGGGTAGGCCGGAAGGCCGTTGCTTACAGTTGCCATTGGTAAAATCCTCCTTTTCTGCACCATGCTATGCGGCGGCGGGGGGCGGGAACGGGAGGGGAGGATTTTGGCCCCAGAATTAAAAAAGCCGCCCCGGGGGCGGTGTCCGGCGGGTGTGGACACTCCGTGGCGGGACAGACGGGGACACCGTGGGGCGGCGCGGGCGGGCCGCGGGCGGACGTTGCCCGGCATGGACCGGCGGGGTCGCCGTGCGCTTTGGCCCGGTGGGGAAAGGCCTTGTTGGAAGGGGGATGGGCTGGCGCTCACCCCGGGGCCGCCCGGGCGCCCCCCGGAGGGGAGCGCCGAAAACCCGCCGCCCCGGGGGCGGCGGATTTTGGGGGCGCGGCAGCGCCCCTTCCGGGCGGGTCAGCGGGCGGCGGCTATGCGCTTCTCCCGCTCCCGCAGGTAGTCCTCAAAGCTCTCGGCGCTGCGGTTGACCACCAGCTCCATGGGGAAGGC
>CALXAK010000091.1 GCA_944386255.1 uncultured Clostridia bacterium | reverse complement strand
CCAAGAGCATAGTGTCCCGGGAGGTGGACAACCTCAGGGCGCTGGGGGTGGAGTTCCAGCGCAACTGCGTAGTCGGCCGCACCGAGACGGTGGACCAGCTGTTTGAGGACGGCTTTGAGGCGGTGTTCATCGGCTCCGGCGCGGGGCTGCCCAGGTTTATGGGCATCCCCGGGGAGAACCTGAACGGGGTGCTCTCCGCCAACGAGTTCCTCACCCGCATCAACCTCATGAAGGCCTACCTGCCGGACTCCGATACCCCCGTGTTCCGCGGCGAGCGGGTTGCGGTGGTGGGCGGCGGCAATGTAGCCATGGACGCCGCAAGGTGCGCCCTGCGCCTTGGGGCCCGGGAGGTGAGCATAGTCTACCGCCGCAGCGAAAAGGAGCTGCCCGCGAGGGCGGAGGAGGTAGAGCACGCCCGGGAGGAGGGGATAGCCTTCCGCATGCTCACCAACCCCGTGGAGATACTCGAGGGGAAAAAGAAGAGCTTTGTAGGCGGCCTTCGCTGCATACGCATGGAGCTTGGCGAGCCGGACGCCTCCGGCCGCCGCCGCCCGGTGCCGGTGCCGGGGAGCGAGTTCACCCTGGATGTGGACTGCGTGATAATGGCCATCGGCACCTCCCCCAACCCGCTTATCAAGCAGACCACCGCCGGCCTTGAGACCCAGCGCTTCGGCGGCATTGTGGCGGATGAGGCCACCGGCCGCACCTCCAGAGAAGGGGTCTTCGCCGGAGGGGACGCGGTCACCGGGGCCGCCACCGTCATCCTCGCCATGGGGGCCGGCAAGAAGGCCGCCGCCGCCATCGACGAGTTTTTGAAGGGGAAAAGGGCATAGCTGCCGGTTTTCCCTCGCGGGACGCATAATAACGACAAGAGACGGCGGCGCAGCTAAAGCTGCGCCGCCGTCTCTTATCCCGGCTGTTAATTCTGTTGGCCCGCCGGCCGGCAATCCGGCGCCGGGTTCTCCACAAGGTGGTTGGGGTGGGCGTCCCAGTACCCCCGGTAGACAAAGTCCCGGCCGGCGCCGAGGTTCAGCTGGTACATCCTGAAAAACACCGTGATGTCCTTGGGCTGCCACCGCTCCTCGTAGGTGTAGCGGTACTGCATGCCGCAGGCCTGCATGACCCGGCCGCTCCTGGGGTTGTTTATGTCGTGGGTAGCGGTGATGTAGGGCAGGCCGTCCGCTGCCGCCTGCCGGATTACGGCCCTTGCCGCCTCGGTGGCAATGCCTCTGTGCCAGAACTCGCTGCGAAGGCCGTAGCCGAGGTCGTGGGGAGCCTTTGTGTCCACGTTTATGTACCCGATGGGTATGTTGTCCTCCCTGAGACAGATGGCGTAGGCGTAGGCCTGTGCCTTTTCGTACTCCGGCAGATAGCGGCTGCGGTAGAAGTCCTCCGCCTCCTGCAGGCTGGCTGCAGGGAACCAGGGCAGGAACCGGTTGGCCTCGCGGTCGCCGAGGATTAGCAGCAGCGCCGGGAGGTCCCCGCCCTCAAATCTTCGCAAAATCAGCCGCTCGGTGGTCAGCGGTGGGGTGTTCATACCTATGCGTCCTCCTTGAACACCGTCCGGCGCTTCCGGGCGGTTGGCCGCGTAAATCCCCGGCTCAGATGCCGGCCATTACGAGGCATACGATGTAAACCCCGGCGTATATTACCACCGGCACCCAGGTGGGCCGGTAAGCCGCAAGGGCCGAGAGCCGCTGCTCCGGGTCCTGGATCCTCTGCCGCAGCCGGAGTATGCGCCGCCGGGCGCTCTGGCGGTAGAGCCACACCCCGTACAGTGCCCAGAACACCCGGTAGATGATGCTGAGGTAGCTCATTATGCTCACCAGTGTGCCGAAGGCCGCCTCCGAGAGCCCGAAGAGGGTCACCTGGGGCAGGAACATGTAGACAAACATGGGCACCGATAGCAGTAGTCCCACCAGCTCGTAGGCCACCGTCTCCAGCCACATCCTTCTGCGCAGCAGGAATATGGGCGGGAAGAAGAATAGGGGCAGGTAGAGGGTCAGCTTTTTGTGCCGCAGGTCCTGGTTTTTAACAGCGGTGAGGTAGCCGGGGGCCTCGGGGCCGAGGTAGGCGGCCCACTCCTTCGCGGGTATGCCGTCCAGCTCGGTGTCAATGGCGGGGCTGCCGCAGGCGTTGCAGTACTGGGCGTCCGGGTCGAGGGGACTGCCGCAGACGGCGCACTGCCGGCCGGGGGCTTCGGGCTCCCCGGCGGGGCGCTCCGGCTGCCAGACGAACCCCTCGCCGTGGCGGTGGGCGTTGGCGCAGTGGCCGAGTTTATTGTAGCACTCCCGGTGGTGAGGGGTGCCGCAGTCGGGGCAGGTGACCACATCCTCCCCGGGCAGGAACTCTTTGCCGCAAACAGGGCATCTGCTGAAACTAAGATCCATATCTTCCTCTTGTGGGCCGTTGGCCGCAGTCTTTTAAGCAGAATAATACAACCCAAATTTTATCATATTATCTATTCTTTTTTAAGTTTTTTTGCGTCCAGCATCCCTATTATTCCCGGCGGCGGGGGCAAAACAATTCAAAATTCCTTAAGCGCTCATTCAAACGCCATTTACAAATATAGCTTACCATACCAATCAAGCCGGAGGAGATCCGGCCAGGTTTTAGAGTTTTTAATCACATTTTCCTTTCCATTTCCCATCCTGCAGCAAAACAAGCGCTCCGCCAGGCCATCGGCGGGGCGCGCTTTTTTTGTTGGAAAAGTTTTCGCCTTATGCTACAATGAATTTTAGTTTGAATTCGGCCCAACCGGCCAAGAGGTGACGCAATGTACAAGGACTTTTTTGACGCCAGCGCCTTTCTGCAGCAGAGCGACCCGGAGATAGCGGCCGCCATAGCCAGGGAGACCGAACGGCAGCACCGGAATATCGAGCTCATCGCCTCGGAGAACATAGTCTCCCCGGCGGTGCTGGCCGCCACCGGCAGCATACTCACCAACAAGTACGCCGAGGGCTATCCCTCAAAGCGCTACTACGGCGGCTGCGTCTATGTGGACGAGGTGGAGGAGCTTGCGAGGGAGCGGGCAAAGGCCATCTTCGGCGCCGACCACGCCAATGTCCAGCCCCACTCCGGCTCCCAGGCGAACTTCGCCGCCTATGCGGCGGTGCTGCAGCCGGGGGACAGGGTGCTTGCCATGAGCCTCGCGGACGGCGGCCATCTCACCCACGGCTCCCCGGTCAATGGCTCCGGCAGGCTCTACCAGTTCCAGCACTACGGCGTGCGGCCCGACACCGGCATCATCGACTATGACGACCTGGAGGAGAAGGCCCGGGAGTTTCGGCCCAAGCTCATCGTGGCCGGCGCCAGCGCCTACCCCAGGGTAATCGACTTTGAGCGCATCGCCAGGGTTGCGAAGGAGGTTGGGGCCCTCTTCATGGTGGACATGGCCCACATAGCGGGGCTTGTGGCGGCTGGGGTACACCCCTCCCCGGTGCCCTGGGCGGACATAGTCACCACCACCACCCACAAGACCCTGCGCGGCCCCCGTGGCGGTGTGATACTCTGCCGCGCCGAGCTCGCAAAGGCGGTGGACAAGGCCATCTTCCCCGGCAACCAGGGCGGCCCGCTCATGCATGTAATCGCTGCAAAGGCGGTCTGCTTCAAGGAGGCCATGACCCCCGAGTTCCGAGAGTACCAGCGCCGCATTGTGCAGAACGCGTCCGCCCTCGCCGAGGCTCTGCTGGAGCAGGGGATCGAGCTTGTGAGCGGCGGCACCGACAACCACATGATGCTCATAGACCTTAAGAACAGCGAGATAAGCGGCCGGGAGCTGGAGAAGCGGCTGGACGAGGTGAACATCACCGCCAACAAGAACGCCGTCCCCGGCGACACCCGCAAGCCCACCGTCACCAGCGGCCTTCGGGTGGGCACCCCCGCCGTCACCACCCGCGGCTTCGGCCCGGAGGAGATGGGGCGGATCGCCTCCTTCATAAAGCTGGCCATGGAGGACTTTGAGCAGAACGCCGGCGGCATAAGGGCCGCGGTGCGGGAGCTCTGCGACGCATACCCGGTCTACCGGTAGGCCGAAAACAGGAGGTGACCCCATGCCGGATACTGTCTGCGGGCTCTGCGGCATCTGCCCGGCGCCCCTCGGGATATGCATCTTCATCTGGTGCGGAGCATTTCTGCTGGTGTTCTGCGCCGTTAGCTTTGTAAAATTCCGAAAAAGGGTAAAGAAATACAGAGAACAGCTGGAGCGGGAGGAGGAGCGCCGCAGAAAGCTGGAGGAGCTCTGGCGGTAGCGCCGGCAGCAGAAAAGCGGCGGGACCCCGTGGGGCCCCGCCGCCTTTTTGCGTTTCTTAGCTCACTTTGCGCCCATTACCTGCTCCCGGTACTGGTCGTAAAGGTCTATCTTGCTGTTGATTATTTCAATCGCTTCCTCGGCGCTGCTCACCCCGAAAACCTGGTCGTCGGGGTAGGGGTAACGCACCCGGTGGTCCAGCTTCTGGCCGGCCAGCTTGCTGCTCCAGCCCTCAACGCCGGTCACCGCCAGCAGCAGCCGCTTGTGGCTCCAGGCAAAGGCCATCTCGGAGAGGGTGCCGGCCCCGCCGCCTATGGCCACCACTGCGTCAAAGTCGGTCACCACGCCGTTGCGCAGCACATTGATGCCGGTGGGCACCACTATGTCGGCGTAGTCGTTGGCGTCGCAGGGGTTGAAGGAGGGGATTATGGCGAGGGTGTCCCCCTCGCGGTATTTCTCCGAGGCCTTGGCGCCCTTGAAAACCGCCTCCATCGCCCCGCCGAGCCCGCCGGACACCACCCTGTAGCCGTTGTCTACCAGCGCCTTGCCGAGCTCAAAGGCAACTATGTACCTCCTGTCCTTCTCGTCCACCACAGCGTCGCCTATTATGGTCACGCACCGTCTTCTCATGGTCCTTCTCCTTTCGTCGCTTTTAAACTGATTATAGACCCTGCTATTTTTGCTGTCAATCGGCGGACGAATTTTGTGGAAGTTTGGCAAAAATATATTAAAAACTTCAATGTTTTGTTGTATATTGGCACAAAAATTACTCGAAACTTGCATTGACAAAAAATGCGTATGGTGCTATAACAATACCTGCTTTTATATTATTACTTTAAGACTATTATTCCGCGGCGGGCAGAACCCGCGGAGAACAGGAGGTGTTTTGGCATGGCTCTAATGGCCTACCTTGTGTGGATTGTGCTCAACGGCAAGGTGACGCTGGAGATACTGCTCATCGGCCTGCCAATTGCCGCTGCGGCCTGGCTGTTTGCAAGGTCCTACATGGGCTGGAGCGCAAAGAAGGAGCTCTGCCTCTACCGGCTGCTGCCGCAGATAGTGAGCTACCTGGCGCTGCTGGTGTGGGAGGTGGTCAAGGCGTCGGTTTCGGTGATGAAGTACATCCTCGCCGGGGACAACCCGGACGGGGTGATGGTGAGCTTCCAGTCCGGCCTTCGCACACCCATCGCCAATACGGTGCTGGCCAACAGCATAACCCTCACCCCCGGCACCATCACCGTGAGCGAGAAGAATGGGCGCTTTGAGGTCTGCTGCCTCTGCCCGGCCTACGCCGAGGGCATTGAGGAGATCTGCTTCATAGGCAGGCTCCGGGCGATCGAGCAGAGCCTTGCGGCAATCATGGAGGAAAAGGCATGAGCATTGAAATGGCGTATGAGTCGCTCTTCACGGGGGCGCTGGTGTTCATGGCGTTCTTCATCCTCGTGGCGCTGGCAAGGTGCGTGCGGGGGCCCGAGACCTGCGACAGGATTCTGGCGGTAAACATGATAGGCACCGGCGTCACGGTCTGCATACTGGTGCTCTCGCTGCTGCTGGGGGAGAGCTACCTCGGGGATGTGGCGCTCATATATGTGCTCATAAACTTCATCTCGGTGGCAATCCTTGCCAAGGTTTACATCCCCTCCAGGCCCGCCGAGACGCAGCCTGAGCCGGAGGATGGGGAGGACAAAGATGGAGTGGATTAGATTTGCGGTGAGCGCCGTGCTCATCTGCCTTGGCCTTTTTGCCTTTGCCATCGGAACGGTGGGGGTGAACTTCTTCGACTTTGTGCTCAACCGCATGCACGCGAGCGGCATCTGCGACACCCTCGGCACCCTTCTCATGATCCTGGGCCTTGTGGTGGCCAACGGGGCGAACTTCTTCTCCCTCAAGCTGCTGCTGGTGCTGCTGCTGCTCTGGATATCCTCCCCGGTGAGCACCCATCTGCTATCCATGGTGGAGAAGCACACCAGCAACAGCCTCGGCAGGTACATCCGCCGGAAGGAGGACAGGGATGGAAGCGTTTAAGATTTTTCTTCTGGTGATGCTGGTGGCCTGCGCCGTCAGCGTCAGCCTCACAAAGCGGCTGCTCACCTCGGTGATCATCTACATGTGCTACAGCCTCATAATGTCCATAGTCTGGATACTGCTGCGCTCTCCTGACCTCGCCATCACCGAGGCCGCGGTGGGCGCCGGGGTCAGCGGCATACTCATGCTGCTCACCCTCAAAAAGATCCGCCGCACCGCCACCGACGATGAGGCAAAGGAGGGAAGCGCCAATGAAGAATAGCGCCTTTGCCGGCTTTCTGCGCTGGTTGGACGGGGACCCGGAAATACTCCTCGGCGCCGAGGAGATGACCGAGCAGCCGGACGTCCCCCGGGACAGCCAGAAACAGCGCATACACCACCTGGAGCATGTGCTCAAGGACCACCCGCTGCCGGTTCCCCGGGCCTTTTCCCGCAGGAATGTGCGCATTTTCTACGCGGTGGTCAGCGTGGTCTGCTGCCTTGTGATAATCTCCTGCCTGCTGCTGGCGGTGTCCGACCTGCCGCGCTTTGGCGTGGAGCACGCCGAGGTGGAGGAGGTCACCGAAAAGTATGTGCTGGACGGTCTCGAGGAGACAGGGGCCGTAAACATCGTCTCCGGCATAATCCTGGATTACCGCGCCTTCGACACACTGGGCGAGTCCTTCGTGCTGTTCTGCGCCCTCAACTGCGTGCTGATACTTCTGCGCACCGACAGCCGGGAGGAGGAGCACGACATCTCCTACTACAGCCTCTCGGGGGACGATGTGCTGAGGAAGTCCATTATGTTCACCCTGCCCCTGGTGCTGGTGTTCGGGGTGTATGTGCTGCTCAACGGCCACCTCTCCCCCGGCGGGGGGTTCTCCGGCGGCGCGGTGATGGGCGGCGGGCTCATTCTGCTCTCCACCGGCTACGGCGGGGAGGTGACCGGCAGGTTCATAACCGAGCGCCGGTTCAAGACGGTCTGCTTTATCGCCCTCTCCTTCTACTGCCTCTCCAAGAGCTACGTCTTCTTCACCGGAGCTAACGGCCTTGAGACCGGTATAAGCCTCGGCACCCCCGGAGCCATACTCTCCTCCGGGCTCATCCTGCCGCTCAACATCGCCGTGGGCATGGTGGTCACCTGCACCATGTACGGCATCTACAGAATGTTTAAAAAGGGGAGCTTCTGATGCTGGATAAACTGCTAATGAACTACGAGCTCGCCTTCGCGGTGATACTCTTCGGTGTGGGCCTTTGCACCCTGCTGTTCCACCGGAACATGATAAAGAAGATAATAGGCCTCAACATAATGGACACCGGGCTCTACCTGCTGCTGGCTTCCATGGGCTATGTGGAGGGGGCCAAGGCCCCGATAATTGAGGACCTCACCAACATCGGTGAGGTGGCGGACTATATAAACCCGGTGCCAAGCGCCCTGGTGCTCACCGGAATAGTGGTCTCGGTGAGCGTCACCGCCATCAGCCTTTCGCTGGCGGTGCGGCTCTTCAAAAAGTACCACAGCCTGGACCTGGACGAGATATACGCCATAGCCCGGCGCCAGGAAAAGGAGGTGTTCTGATTTGGACTTTGTCAGAAACTTCCCGCTCTTCTCGGTGGCGCTCTGCCTCATGTCGGCGGTGCTCTGCTCGGTGCTGGGGGCAAAACCCGCCAAGTGGCTCACCCTCTCGGTGCAGGCGGTAAACTGCTGCCTCTCCGCCTCGGTGGCCGCCTTCTGCCTCTGCACCGGCGAGAGCTACCTCTACCCCATGGGCTTTATTGGGGCCCCCTGGGGCAACGAGCTGCGGGGCGGTGTGCTGGAGGGCCTCATCGGCTCCTCGGCGGCGCTGGTGCTCTGCATGTCGGTGCTGGGCGGGGTGAGGTTCATAAAGCGGGACATACTGCCCGCAAAGCAGAACCTCTACTTTCTGCTCATAAACCTGGTGGGCGCGGCGGTGACCTCCCTTATCTACACCAACGACGTGTTCACCGGCTATGTGTTCCTCGAAATACTCACCCTCTCCTCCTGCGGCATCCTGATGATACGGGATATCGGCAGGACCACCCTTGCCGCCACCCGCTACCTCATACTCAACCTCATGGGCTCTGGCCTCTTCCTGCTGGGACTCATCCTCAGCTACGACATCACCGGGCACCTGCTCATGCAGAGCATGGCCGGCAGCTTTGACCTGCTGGAGCAGAGCGGAGAGCACGCCATAGTGGCGTCGGTGGCGGTGGGCCTCATCTGCGTGGGCCTCGGCATCAAGAGTGGCCTCTACCCCTTCCACTTCTGGATGCAGGACACCTACGGCAGCGCCACCCCCTCCAGCGCGGCGGTGCTCTCGGGGGTGGTCTCCAAGGGCTACATCTTCCTGCTCATCAAGATAATGTGCAGGGTAATAGGCATCGGCTCCCCGCTCCTCGAGGGGGCGAGGTTCATACTGCTGGTGCTGGGAATACTGGGCATTGTAATGGGCTCGGTGGGCGCCATGCGCCAGAGCTCGGTCAACCGGATGATCGCCCTTTCCTCCGCGGCCCAGATAGGCTATATCTATGTGGGCATAGGCCTCGGCACCGAGCTGAGCCTCGCCGCGGCAATACTGCAGCTCATAGCCCACATGCTCACAAAGCCGCTGCTGTTCCTGGCGGCTGCCCGCCTCACCGAGGTGAGCTCCGGCAGCCCGGTGTTCAAGGCGCTGCAGGGCTCCGGGCGGCGGGACCCCTTCGCGGGGGCGATGTTCTCGGCGGGGGCCTTCTCCATGATGGGCATACCTGCCTTCGCGGGCTTCTCCGCCAAGCTCTACTTCTGCGTGGCGGCGGTGGAGTACCAGGACCTTGCCGCCAGGTGGGCGGTGCTGCTGGCGCTGGCTGTTAGCACGGTGCTCAATACCTACTACTTCATAAGGACCGCGATCAGGATATGGTCGCCCATTGGCCCTGCGGCGGAAAAACCGCCCAGGCATGAGCTTGCATTTGTGGCTGCTTCCACGGTGCTGGTGGCGCTCAACCTCGTCATCGGCCTCTGGTCCGGCCAGATAAGCCGGGTCATCTCGGCCGGCATAGAAATGCTTTCGTAACAGGGGGAGACGACAATGGTAATACTTGCGGCTTTTCTGCCGGTGATAGCGGGTGCGCTGCTGCCGGCGCTCAAACTAAAACGCCGGTCCCTTCGCGTCTATGTGGCGGTGGTCTGCCTTGCCGCCGCCGGCCTCACGGCAGGCGCGGTGGCAAAGGGCGGCAGCGTCATACTGCTGAGCCTCGCCGAGGGCCTGGACCTCAAGTTCGCCCTGGACGGCCTCGGCGGATTCTTTGCGGCGGTGGTGGCTGCGGCCTTCACCCTGGTGAGCTTCTACTCCTTTAAATACATGGAGCACGAGGGAGGGGAGAGCAGGTTCTTCTGCTTCTACCTTCTGTCCTACGGCTTTATGCTGGCGGTCTGCTTTGCGGCCAACCTTGTCACCATGTACCTCTTTTTCGAGTGCGTGACCCTCTGCTCCATGCCCCTGGTGCTCCACTCCCTCAAGAAGGAAGCGGTGTCGGCGGCCCTCAAGTACCTCTTCTACTCCATGGCCGGCGCGCTGATGGCGCTGCTGGGCATATTCTTCATCTGGAACTACTCCTCCTCCCACGACTTCCTGCTGGGCGGGGTGCTGGACCCTGAGCTCGCCGCGGCCAACCGCCAGGTGCTGCTGGCGGTGGTGTTTGTGAGCATTGTGGGCTTTGGTACCAAGGCCGGCATGTACCCCATGCACGGCTGGCTGCCCACCGCCCACCCGGTGGCTCCCGGCCCCGCCAGCGCCCTGCTCTCGGCCATAATCGCAAAGGCCGGTATACTTGCGGTGATCCGTGTGGTCTACTTTTCGGTGGGCCCCGAGCTGCTGCGGGACAGCTGGGTGCAGATAGCCTGGCTGGTGCTGGCGCTCATAACCGTGTTCATGGGCTCCATGATGGCCTACCGGGAAAAGCTGCTCAAAAAGCGCCTCGCCTACTCCACCGTGAGCAACGTGTCCTACATCATGCTGGGCCTCGCCTGCCTCACCCCCGAGGGCCTGGTGGGCGGCCTCTTCCATGTGGCGGCCCACGCCGCCGCCAAGACGGTGCTGTTCCTCGCGGCGGGAGCCATAATAGCGGTGGAGGGCAAAACCCGGGTGGACGAGCTCGCCGGCATCGGCCGGCGCATGCCGGTCACCATGTGGTGCTTCGCAATCTCCTCCCTCTCCCTTGTGGGCATACCGCCTCTTGCGGGCTTTGTATCCAAGTGGTACATATCCGAAGCGGCGGTGTCGGCGGGCCTCGGTGTTTTCGGCTGGCTGGTCCCGGCGGTGCTGCTGGTGTCGGCGCTGCTCACGGCCGGATACCTGCTCTCGATTGTGGTGGACGCCTTCTTCCCCGGTCGGGAGTATGAGGGCAGCCTCAAAAAGAACGAGCCCGCCCCCGCCATGACGGTTCCAATGATGCTGGTCACCGCCGCCGGGGTGCTGGCGGGGGTGTTCGGCGGCAGCCTCCAGAGCGTCTTTGCCGCCATAGCTTCCGCACTTTGAGGTGCCGCCATGGATAAGATCTTTCTCATGGCCCCAATCCTCTTCCCCATACTGGCGGGAGGGACAATCGGCCTTGCAAGAATTAAAAAGCGCCTCGTAAGGAACATCGCCTACGAGGCGGTGGTGGTGCTGAACGCCGCCCTTGTCTGGGCGCTCATACTCCACCGCCCCCGCGGCAGGCTCATCTTCCTCACCATCTCCGACAACTTCTCCCTCTCCCTGTCGCTGGACAGCTTTGGCAGCTTCTTTGCCGGTATGACCAGCCTGCTCTGGGTGGTGGCCACCGTCTACGCCTTCTCCTACATGAAGCACGAGCAGCGGGAGAATGTGTTTTTGAGCTTTTATGTGATGACCTTCGGCATCACCGAGGGCATCTGCTTCTCCGGCAACCTTCTGAGCCTTTTTGTGTTCTACGAGATGCTCACCCTCATCACCCTGCCGCTGGTGATACACAAGTACGACAGCGAGTCCATGGTTGCGGGCCGCCGCTACGCGGTCTACTCCCTGGGAGGCTCCTCCCTCGCCTTTATCGGCACGGTGATGATAGGCCTAAAGTACGGCAGCGGCCTTTTTGTGCCGGCCGGCTTTGTAGACGGGGGCAGCGAGATGCTGTGGGTCTGCTTTGTGACCCTGCTGGGCTTTGGGGTAAAGGCCTGCGTGTTCCCCATGCACGGCTGGCTCATCTCCGCCTCGGTGGCTCCCACCCCGGTGACCGCCCTGCTGCACGCGGTGGCGGTGGTAAAGGCGGGGGTGTTCGCGGTGGTGCGGATGGTCTACTACGTCTGCGGCCCCAGCTACCTCAAGGGCACCTGGGTGCAGACGGCGCTGCTGGCGCTGGTGCTGTTCACGGTGGTGTACGGCGCCGCCATGGCGGTGAAGGAGCGGCACTTCAAGCGCCGCCTCGCCTACTCCACCATAAGCAACCTCTCCTACATCCTCTTCGGGGTGCTGCTCATGAGCGAGGCCGGCCTCGCCGCCGGGCTCACCCACATGCTTTTCCACGCGGTGATAAAGATCTGCGCCTTCTTCTGCGCGGGTGCCTTTATGGTGCAGACCGGCAAGGCCTATATCTATGAGCTGGACGGGGTGGGCCGGCGCATGCCGGTCACCTTCGCCTGCTTCACCATGGCGGGCCTGTCGCTCATCGGCCTGCCGCCCTTCTGCGGTTTCCTCTCCAAGTGGCGGCTCTGCTCCGCCGGCGTTGCGGACGGCAGCGCCCTCGGCTATGCGGGCGCGGCGGTGCTGGTGGCGGCGGCCTTCCTCTCGGCAATATACATGCTGGGTGTGTCGGTGCGGGCCTACTTCCCAAAGCAGGGCCGGGACCACTTTTCCGCCAGCGCCGTAAAGGAGGCGCCGGCCGGTATGCTGGCCCCCATCTGCATCCTCGCCGCGGTCAACCTGCTGCTGGGGCTCTTCGGCCCGCAGATATCCTCGCTGGTGGAGACGGTAGCCTCCAGCGCTTTCCTCGGGAGGTGAGCGGAAGATGAACTATCTGCTTCTTGTCCCGGTGCTGCTGCCGCTGGCGGCCGGCCCCGTGGCCTACGCCGCCGGCAGGAAAAAGCCGGGCAGCGGCTTTGCGGTCTCTCTTGCGGTCTGCGGCGCGTGTTTGGCCCTCGCGGCCGCCCTCGCCCTCTCTCCGGCAGGGAGCTCTGCCGGGCTCGGCATGCTGTCCGCCCAGGGCCTTGGCTTTACCCTGGACGGCTTCAGGCAGCTCTACCTGCTGGTGATAGCCTTCGCCTTCCTCGCCACCGAGGTGGTGGCGGTGGAGTACATGAAATCGGGGGAGAGGACCCCCCGCTACCAGCTCTTCCTGCTGCTTACCCTCGGGGCGGTGAACGGGGTGTTCCTCTCGAGCGACCTCATGACCGCCTTCACCTTCTATGAAATTGCCTCCTTCACCTCCTTCGTGTGGGTGATTCAGGAGGAGACTCCCGGGGCCATCAGGGCCGCCAAGACCTACCTCGCTGTGGCGGTGATAGGCGGGCTCCTGGCCTTCATGGGCATCCTCATCATAGAGAGATGCCTCGGCACCCTCTGCATCGCATCTCTGCGGGAGGCGGCCGCAGCCTACAGCGGCAGCCGCAGCCTGCTCTACACCGGCGGGCTCCTCGCCCTCTTCGGCTTTGGGGCAAAGGCGGGCATGTTCCCGCTGCACATCTGGTTGCCCAAGGCCCACCCGGTGGCCCCCGCCCCTGCCAGCGCCCTGCTCTCCGGCATACTCACCAAGGTGGGCGTGTTCGGCGTGGCGGCGGTGTCGGTAAACGTCTTTTACGGCGACGTTAGGTGGGGCTCGGTGGTGCTGCTGCTGGGCGTGATAACCATGGTGTTGGGCGGCGCAATGGGGGTGCTCAGCATCGACCTCAAGCGCACCCTCGCCTGCTCCTCCATGTCCCAGATAGGCTTTGTGCTGGTGGGGGTCGCCTGCTGCTGCATACTGGGGGAGGAGAACGGCTTCGCCGCCTTTGGGACGGTGCTGCACATGCTCAACCACTCGATATTCAAGGTGGTGCTGTTCTGCTGCGCCGGTGTCATCTACATGAACCTCCACGCTCTCGACCTCAACGACATCCGGGGCTTCGGCCGGGGCCGCAAACTGCTCACCGCCGCCTTCCTGCTGGGGGCGCTGGGCATCTCGGGGGTGCCGCTCTTCAGCGGCTACATCAGCAAGACGCTGCTGCACGAGGCGCTGGTGGAGTGCGCGGAGCTGCTGCCCGGCTGGGCGGTTAGCTCGGCGGAGTGGCTGTTCCTCATCTCCGGCGGCTGCACCGCGGCCTATATGGCAAAGCTGTTTGTGGCGATATTCATAGAGAAAAACCCCGAGCGCCAGCCGGAGTTTGAGCAGCGCGGGCGCATAATGAGCGCCCCCACCGCCGCGGCCCTCGCGGTCTCGGCGCTGCCGGTGCTGGTGCTGGGCGTCCCGGCGGTGATGAACCGCATCGGACTCTCGGCGGCCGGGTTCTTCGGCCTCGGAGAGGTGAAGTACGCGTCCTTCTTCTCCCTCGAGGCGCTCAAGGGCTCCGCTATCTCCCTCGCCATCGGCGCCATGGTCTACCTGCTCATGCGCAGGTTCACCGTGAAGGACGGCAGACACCTGAACGTGGTCCCGAAAAAGCTGGACCTTGAGGACAGCTTCTACCGGCCGCTGCTGAACGGCCTTGCGGCGGGCTTTGGGGCGGTTGTGAGCCTCTTCGGCGAGAACCGCATAACCGGCAAGCTCGCGAAGGCCGTCATGCTCGTGGGCGGCGCCGCCAGCAAGGTGGTGAGCGAGTCCACC
>CALXAK010000090.1 GCA_944386255.1 uncultured Clostridia bacterium | reverse complement strand
GACGGTTTGACCCAGGATGAATTTGTGGCGGTGGTGTCCTCCCTCATTCAGTAGCCGCCGCCATAATAGCCGGGGAGCGCCCCTTTCCAGCTTTGGAGCGTGGCCTTGACTTATCCTACAAAAACAAGCAGAATAAAAAAAGCGCTGATGCTCTCTTGCAACGGGGGCGTCGGAGCTTTTTGTCAGGGAGGATTGGACGTGAAAAACCTTTACCTCATCGGCGGGCCGATGGGCGCCGGCAAGACCACCGTGTGCCAGCTGCTCAAAAAGCGGCTGGAGCGGAGCGTCTTCCTGGACGGGGACTGGTGCTGGGACTCGGACCCCTTCGCCGTCACCGAGGAGACAAAGAGCATGGTGCTTAGCAACATCCGGTTCCTGCTGGGGCAGTTTCTGGCCTGCTCCGCCTACCGGAACGTCATCTTCTGCTGGGTGATGCACCGGCAGAGCATAATAGACTCTATCCTGCAGGGCCTCGACCTTCATGGCTGCTCGGTAAAGAGCCTGTCGCTGGTCTGCAGCGACGGGGAGCTGGAAAAAAGGCTCAGGAAGGACCTGGCCGCCGGGATACGCGCCCCGGACGTGCTGGAGCGCAGCCTCCAGCGGGCCGCCTGCTATGGGGAGCTGGCCACCATTAGGATAGATACCACCGGCCTCACGCCCAACCAGGTGGCGGAGCTAATAGCCCGGCTCTGACCGGAAGAAGGAGAACAAAATGGAGTTTGTCATTCAACACCTTGCCAAGAGCTTTGAAAAGAAGCAGGTGCTAAGGGATATAGATTTTACCTTCCGGGAGGGCCGGATATACGGCCTTCTGGGCAGGAACGGCGCCGGAAAGACCACCCTCTTCAACTGCGTCAACCGGGACCTCAAGGCGGATGCGGGGGAGTGCTTCATCCTGCAGGAGGGGGAGCGCCGGGAATTAAAGCCGGAGGACGTGGGCTATGTGCTCTCCACCCCCACCGTGCCGGAGTTCCTCACCGGGCGGGAGTTTTTAAAGTTCTTTATGGACATAAACTCCTCCAATATCCGTGACCCGAAGCCGCTGGACTGGTACTTCGACTACATAAGCATAGACCCCGAGGACCGGGACAAGCTGCTCAAGGACTACTCCCACGGCATGAAGAACAAGATGCAGATGCTCATCAACATCATCGCCCGGCCCAACGTGCTGCTGCTGGACGAGCCCCTCACCTCGTTGGACGTGGTGGTGGCGGAGGAGATGAAGCAGCTGCTCCGGGAGCTCAAGCAGCAGCGCATAATCATCTTCTCCACCCACATACTGGACCTTGCCCTGGACCTCTGCGACGAGATAGTGCTGCTCAGCCACGGGGAGCTGGAGTCGGTGGAGAAGAGCGAGCTCGGCAGGGCGGACTTCAAGCAGAGGATAATCGCGGCTCTGAGGGAGGAAGACCATGACTAAGACCCTGCGCCTTTCCTTCTCCCTGCGAATAACCTACCGGGTAAACGCCATCCTCTACTCCCTTAAGCAGATGCCGCTGATAAAGCGCCTGCTGCCCCAGACCCTCTACAGCAGCCGGGGCCTCAAGCTTTTCGCCGGGGTGCTGGTCGGAATATGGGAGCTGCTGTCGGTCTTCCTGGGCAAGCTCATCTATTTTCTGACCATGGTGGCGGGGGCGAGCGGGCTGTACGAGGGCGCCGCGGGGGACGGGCTGTTTCTGCACATCCTCTTTTTCCTCACGGTGATCGGCGCCTTTACCAACACCAGCCTCTTTGAGCCCACCCGGGACAAGTACTACGCCATCTTCCTGCTGGGCATGGACGCCCGGGAATTCACCCTTGTAAACTATCTCTACGCCATGCTCAAGGTGGCGGTGGGCTTTTTGCCCTTCGCGCTGCTCTTCGGCATGGGAGCGGGCCTTCCGCTCTGGTTTTGCCTGCTGCTGCCGCTTTGCATAGCCGGCATGAAGCTGTTTGTGGCCGCAACCTCCCTCTGGGACTACAGCCGCCGGGGCCACGGCTACAACGAAAACCGCCTCTCCAAGCGCATGTGGGCGCTGGTGGCGCTGCTGCTGGCCCTGGCCTACGGCCTGCCCGCGGCGGGCATGGTGCTGCCGCGGCATGTCTCAATGGGGCTGCTGCTGGCCTTTATCCCTCTGGGGGCGCTGGGCCTCTGGAGCGTGCTCACCTTCCGGGACTACCGGGCGCTCACCCAGCAGCTGCTGTTTTCTCTGCTCAACCAGATGGACTCGTCCAGCGTCACCGCGGTGCTAAAGAGCGCCAGTGAGAAGAAGATCTCCACCGACCTCTCCATCACCAGCCGCCGCAGCGGATTTGAGTACCTCAACGAGCTGTTTGTAAAAAGGCACAAAAAGATACTCTGGGACTCCAGCCGCCGCATCGCCATGGTAGCCGCCGCCCTGTTCGCCGGAGCGCTGCTGGTCATGGCCCTGAAGCCGGAGCTCAAGCCGCAGTTCAACTCCCTCGTCATGAACGGCCTGCCCTACTTTGTCTTTATTATGTACGCCATAAACCGGGGCACCAACTTCACCCAGGCCCTCTTCCTCAACTGCGACCACAGCCTGCTGACCTACCCCTTCTACAAAACCCCCGGCAGCATACTGAGGCTCTTCCAGATACGCCTTCGGGAGATAAGCAAGGTGAACGCCCTGCCCGCGCTGGTGATAGGGCTTGGCCTCTCGGCCCTGCTCTACCTCTCCGGCGGCACCGGCAACCCGCTGAACTACCTGCTGCTGGTGGTGTCGGTGCTGAGCCTCAGCCTGCTGTTCTCGGTCCACTATCTCACCATCTACTACCTCATGCAGCCCTACAACGCCGGCACCGAGCTAAAGAGCGGCAGCTACCGGGTGGTGATGTTCGTCACATATTTAGTCTGCTACATATTCATCCAGTTCCGCATGCCCACGCTGCTATTCGGCAGCATATGCACAGCCTTCTGCGCAATCTACATCGCCGCCGCCAGCGTCCTGGTCTACAAGCTCGCCCCCAGGACCTTCCGCATCCGGCTGTGAGAGCGCCCGGCGGTTTGCGCCGGTTATCCATAAATGGTATAATTAACAGAACCGCTGCGGCTGTTTGCCGCTGCAGAGTAATAATCTTAGGGTGGGTGCGGCCATGGCAGGCAACAGCTACTTAATCAGCCTTATAACACCGGTGTACAACGCAGTTGACTACCTCGAACAGGCGTACGAGTCGGTCAGGGCGCAGAGCATCGGCTTTCAAAACATCCAGTGGCTCCTGGTGGACGACTGCTCCACCGACGGAAGCTACGAGCTGATAAACAGCTGGGCCAAGCAGTGCCCCAACATAAAGGTGCTGCGCACCCCTGCAAACACCGGCACTCCGGCTGCGCCCCGCAACCTCGGCCTGGACAATGCCGATGCCCCCTATATAATGTTCCTCGATAATGACGACGAGTTTTTCCCCGACGCCATGAAGAGCCTTTATGACACCATCGAGAGCACCGGAGCCGACATTGTTACCGGCGACGTTGAGCTTATGAACGCCGGCAGCTTTAAAAAGGACGAGCGGCAGCAGCTGCTCAACGACACAAAAGGCATGGAACTGGGGCCACGCAGCATGCAGCTGCCGCTCGGAGATTGGATATATCCCTACCTTTTTAACCACTGGAGCAAGATATTCCGTAGCGACATTATCCAGCGCCACCATATAAGGGCGCTTCCGGGGGAGCTGTGGGAGGACCTGCTGGTGCTTCTGCTCTATATGACCTGTGTAAAAACCATGGTCCACATCGACCTCCCCATAATAAACTACCGGGCCCGGCGGGAGTCGCTCTCACACGTGTACAACAAAAGATACTACTGCTCACTGCCAAGGTCTATTGAATTCGGCTTTCTAAAAGCGGAGGAGATGGGCGCGCAAAACGCCGAGTTGTTTGCAAGGATGCTGCTATGGGGCAGCCATGTTGAGCACTATACCGACCGGCTGCTGGACAGCGACAACCTTTCGCAGCAGGACCTGGCCGACTGCCTGCTTAGTTGGGGCGGCGTCTACAGAAAGAGCGTGGAGTACGGCTCCGAATACCACTCTGCCTACTGCAGGATACTGGCGGATGACTTTAAAGAGGAGCGGCAGGACAAAGCACTGTTCCACTTTTTTGAACTCAAGGCCCTTTACAAACAGCGGCAGCTTGAAAAGAACAATATCCTCAACTCCAACACCTACAAGCTTGCAAAGCGGATTGCTGGAGTCAAAAAATTCTTTGTCAAAGGCTGAGGTGGCTATATGGGTGACAGATA
>CALXAK010000089.1 GCA_944386255.1 uncultured Clostridia bacterium | reverse complement strand
CTCTCCCTCACCGACTGCCGCAGCATCGGCGTCGCCGCGCCCATAAGGGAGTCGGGCGACCTTGCCGGCTCTGCCCCCTGCAAGCTGGTGGGCCCCAAGCGCGAGCTCAAGGGCGTGTCCATCCTCGGCCCCACCCGCAGCGCCACCCAGGTGGAACTCTCCCTCACCGACTGCCGCAGCATCGGCGTCGCCGCGCCCATAAGGGAGTCGGGCGACCTTGCCGGCTCTGCCCCCTGCAAGCTGGTGGGCCCCGCCGGAGAGGTGGAGATTTCCGAGGGTGTCATCGCCGCCATGCGCCACATACACCTCGACCCCGCCACCGCCGAGCAGTTTGGCCTAAAGGACAAGCAGGTGGTGTCGGTAAAGGTCCCCACCGCCGGCCGCTGCCTCACCTTTGGAGACGTGGTGGTCCGGGTCTCCCCCAACTACGCTCCCGCCATGCACATCGACACCGACGAGGGCAACGCCGCCGGGGTCTCCGGCACCGTGATGGGTGAGATAATCGCGGAGTAAAGGCTACATAACAACTGCACATTTCACCTTTTTGCCGGTTTCGCGGCAAAAAGACGGGTGAAGCCTGCGCGATGAGGCCCCGTGAACCATGTCAGGCGGGGAACCGAGCAGCATTAAGCGGCCGCCGCATGCGCCGCAGATACTTTGCTCGTCTTTTTGCCGCGAAAGCGGCTGTTTACTAGAAAGAAAGGCGGCGATAAGCCATGCGCAAAGCGCTATACCGCAGCTACCGGCCCCGCCGCTTCTCGCAGGTGCTGGGCCAGGACCTGGTCTGCCAGGCGCTGAAGAACCAGGCGGCCGCCGGGAGGGTGGGCCACGCCTACATCTTCACCGGCATTAGGGGCACCGGCAAGACCACCCTCGCCAAGATCCTCGCCAAGGCGGTCAACTGCCTGGACCCAAAGGACGGGGAGCCCTGCGGGGAGTGCGAGGTCTGCCGCGGCATCGACGCCGGCACCATCACCGACGTCACCGAGATAGACGCCGCCTCCAACACCGGGGTGGACAACATCCGGGAGCTCCGGGAGGAGTCCGCCTACACCCCTGTGGTCTGCCGCAGGCGGGTTTATATAATCGACGAGGTGCACATGCTCTCCCAGGGCGCCTGGGCGGCGCTGCTCAAGATAATGGAGGAGCCGCCGGAGCATGTCATGTTCATCCTCGCCACCACCGAGATACAGAAGGTCCCCGCAACCGTGCTCTCCCGCTGCCAGCGCTTTGACCTGCACCGCATAGGCATGGAGCTGCTGGTGGAGAACATACTGCGGGTGTCCGGCAAGGAGAACATCCCCATCACCCGCGAGGCAGCCGAGGCCATCGCCCGCCTTGCGGACGGGGCCATGCGGGACGCCCTGTCGCTGCTGGAGACCTGCGCCGCCGCCGGGGAGGAGATAACCCTCGACACGGTGCGAAGGCTCACCGGCATGGTGGACCGGGGGTATCTCGAGGAGTTCTCCACCGCCATCGCCGCCGGGGATGTGGCGGCCGCCCTCTCGCTGGTGGACCGGCTCTACCGGGAGTCCATGGACCCGGGCCGCCTGGCGCTGGAGCTCACCTCCCACATGAGGGACCTGCTCATGGCAAAGCTTGGGGTGAGCGCCGCCCTGGAGGACCGCTCCCCCGAGCAGGCACGGCGGCTGAAGGAGCTGGCGGAGCCGCTGCGCCGGCAGGACATACTGCGCTGGATAAAGCTGTTTGGTGAGCTGTACGGCTCCATTTCCTCCTCCCCCGACCGCAGGCTCTCGCTGGAGCTGGCGGTTATGAAGGCCTGCGGCCCCGCCGCGGCGGAGGGGGAGAGGGAGCAGCCCCGGGCGGCGGAAAAGCCGGCAGCGCCCCGGCCCGCTCCCGCAGGGAGCGCCGCAACCCCCGCAGGTGAGGCGCCCTTCCCGCTGGCTCCGGAGCCGGAGGAACCCCCGGAGACGGCGCCGGACGAGGAGCTGCCACCCATCCTGCCGAAGCGCGGCGATAGCCCGCCCCCCGACGGCTACTCCCCGGTGGAGGGCTGGGAGTCGGTGATCTCCGCCATGCGGGAGATAAACGGCCTTTTCTACGGCTTCCTCATCGGGACCAGGGCCTACACCACCAGCCGCCATCTGCTCATCGAGGGCAGCGACATATTCTTTAAGTACATGCGGGAGAACCCCGCCGACCGGGACCGGCTGAAGCAGGTCATCTCGGAAAAGCTGGGCATAAACCTCCCCATCGGGCCCTACCGCCCCCAGGAGAGCGTGGCCCAGCCCGCCCCGGACAGGAGCCTGGACCAGTTCCTGGACCTTGCCCGCAAGGGCAGCATACCAGTAGAGTTTTTGGAGGATTAGCAGCATGAAGGCAAGACTGCCCGAGGGCTACGGCAAGCAGAATCTCAACGCCATGATGAAGCAGGCCCAGAAGATGCAGGAGGACATGAACGCCCTGCAGCAGGAGCTAAAGACCCGGGAGTACCGGGGGGCCGCCGGCGGCGCAATGGTGGAGGCCAGCGTCAACGGTGAGTACCAGGTGCTGTCGGTGGAGATAAAGCCGGAGGTAATAGACCCAGAGGACCCGGAGATGCTGGGGGACCTGGTGGCCGCCGCCGTCAACGCGGCCGTGGCCGCCGCCAAGGAGGACGCCCAGCGGGAGATGGACCGCATCACCGGCGGCGCGGACCTCATGGGTCTGGTGTAAGCCTATGGACAGCAGCATTCCCTGCCTCGAAAAGCTGGTGGACTGCTTTGCCGCCCTGCCCGGCATCGGCCGCAAGACCGCCTCGAGGCTCGCCTACCACCTGCTGGCGGTGGACGAGCAGCAGGCAAAGGAGTTTTCCAGCGCCATAACCGAGGCCCGGCAGCGCATACACCACTGCCCCATATGCCAGAACTTCACCGACGGGCAGAGGTGCCGCATCTGCTCCGACCCCGGCCGGGACGGCAGCGTCATCTGCGTGGTGGAGAGCCCCCGGGATGTGGCCGCCATAGAGAAGATGCAGGAGTTCCGGGGCCTATACCACGTGCTCCACGGGCTCATCTCACCCATGGACGGCATCGGCCCGGAGCAGCTTTACATAAAGGAGCTGATAAAGCGCGCCGGAGACCCGCAGGTGAAGGAGCTGATAATGGCCACCAACCCCACCGCAGAGGGGGAGTCCACCGCCATCTACATCTCAAAGCTGGTAAAGCCCCTGGGGGTGAAGGTCACCCGCCTCGCCTACGGCATGCCGGTGGGTGGCAGCCTTGAGTACGCCGACGAGGTCACCCTCTTCAGGGCCCTGGAGGGCCGCAGCGAGATTTAGAAAAAATATTTTGCGCAAAGGAGGCCGGGATGGCAGCAAACCCAGCCCGAAAGGGCACAAAACTCATAGCCGAAAACCGCAAGGCCCGGCACGAGTACTTTGTGCTGGAGAGCTACGAAGCGGGCATAGAGCTGTTTGGCACCGAGGTAAAGTCCCTGAGGGCCGGTGCGGTGAACCTCAAGGACAGCTGGTGCGACATTGAAAACGGCGAAATGTTCATAAAAAATATGCACATCTCGCCATATGAAAAGGGTAATATATTTAACAGGGACCCGGTTCGTCCCCGCAGGCTGCTGCTGCACAAGAGCGAGATACTGCGGCTCTTCGGCACGGTAAAGCAGCAGGGGCTAACCCTGATCCCTCTCGATCTGTACTTCAAAAACTCCCGAGTCAAGGTGACGGTGGGGCTCTGCCGGGGCAAAAAGCTCTACGACAAGCGCGCCGTCGCCGCCGAAAAGGACGCCAAGCGGGAGATGGAGCGGGCCGGCAAGGGCCGCGCGGCGGAAATGTGACAACAAGGGGGCGTAAAGGTTTCGACGGGGACCCAGAAGTGGGATAAGCGGGCAGCGGTGGGGAACCGCTATAAACTCTCCAATTAAAAATAGCTAACAACGACGAATTAGCTGTAGCAGCTTAAGGCTGCTTGTCGCCGCGGTGAAGACCGCGCAGCCGCGGCGGCATAAAATTTAGCGGTGCACGTGAACCCGCCTAAGCTTTGCGGCGGGTCATGAACTCATGAAGCTACCGAAGCGGCGGCCCGACGGGCGGCCTGCCGCCTGGGGAACCCTGTAGGCCGCCTGCGCCCGGAGAAGTTCCCATGGAAAGGTGTTCGGGCGGGGGTTCAATTCCCCCCGCCTCCACCAGATGGACATTACACGAACGCCTGCTTTTTCAGAGGCGGCTTTGTGTGATGTCAAAATGTTAAGCCCGTGGGGTAAGGCGCAAAGCGTCTTTCCCATGGGCTTTCTCTTTCCAGAGGTTAAGCTGATTTCATATTTAAGAAGCAGGATAACATTAAGAAGAGCTAAAAACTACATTACACATCTCAGAAATGGGTCATAACAGAGGGCTTTTGGGACGGTGGCTGAATGGAATGGCTCAATCAGAGTCGCCGGCTCGTGCCGATAAAAACAGTCTGCGTGGTAGATGGAAGCGTCAGTAAGCAACGGCGAAATATTGAATTTGACAGAGGATGTTTATGAAGATAAATGATATTGAAACCCCAAGGCTTTTATTGAGGGTTCACGAAAGAAGATGCTTTGTGGGCGTATAGTATCTGGAACGATCCAGAGATGGGACAATTTTTGCCAGATGAAGCAAAAGAAGGAATAGATGACGAATATTTGAAAATGTTAGGA
>CALXAK010000088.1 GCA_944386255.1 uncultured Clostridia bacterium | reverse complement strand
CGGGCAGGAGTTTGGAAATTTTGTAGAAGATGTAGCTCAGCACCGCCGAAAAACCGGTGGCGGTGAGGGTGAGGCAGAGGGTGCCCACCACCAGCGATACCGCTGCCAGCACGCCGGCGCCGGTGTTTACAATGTACACCACCAGCGCAGGCAGAACCGCCACCAGCGAGAGCATCAGCTCCGCCGCCACCACCCCCAGCAGCCGGCTGAGGACAATGTCGCGCTTTTTGATGGGCATGGAGAGCAGAAGGTCATTGTCCTTGCCGTAGTGCACCTGCGGCACCATGGTGAACACCGACGCCACCAGCGATAGGGCGAACACCAGTATCGCCACCATGGCGAGGTAGAGCCTCTCCAGGCCAAAGGGGGTAAGGGAACTGCAGAGCAGCCAGAAGAGCGAGCCCAGGCTGAACATCAAGCTTGCCAGCACCACCACCGCCAGCAGCACCTGAACCGCGACGCTGCGGGTCTTTCTCATCATCCCCTCGCTGAAGGAGGCAAGAAGGTAGCGCAGGCGCACCTTTAGCAGAGTTTTAAGCATTGGCGTCCTCCTCAAGCTCCAGGAACACGCTCTCGAGGGAGCTGTTGCCCACCACCTCGTCGGTGTCGCCGCTCATCACCAGCTTGCCGCTGCGGATTATGGCAACCTTGTCGCAGAGCTTTTCCGCCACCTCCAGCACGTGGGTGGAGAAGAATATCGCTCCGCCATGGTCGCAGTGCTCCCGCATGAGCTGCTTTACGGTGTGGGAGGCTATGGGGTCAAGGCCCACAAAGGGTTCGTCCATGATTATCAGCCGTGGCTTGTGCATAAAGGCAGATATGAATGCAAGCTTCTGCTTCATGCCGTGGGAGTAGCTGCTGATGGGGGAGGCGAGCTCCTCGGCGCTCAGCTTAAGCAGATCGCTGTAGTGCTCAATGCTGCTCTGGCGCTGGTCCTTCGGCAGGGAGAAGATGTCCGCCACAAAGCCGAGGTAGCCCATGCCGGTCATGAAGTTGTAAAGGTCGGGGTTGTCCGGCAGGTAGGCAAGGCGCCTTTTGCACTCCATGGGGTCGCTGGCAAGATCTATCCCGTCTATGGTTATCTCGCCATTGTCCGGCTGCAGCAGCCCGCAGCAGCACTTGATGGTGGTGGACTTGCCGGCGCCGTTGGGTCCTATAAACCCGTAGATCTCCCCGGGATTTATCTCAAGGCTCAGGTCGTCCACCGCCACCTTGCTCCCGTAGGTCTTGGTAAGTGACTGGATTTTAAGCATCGTTTTCCCCTTCTTTCCTGCCGCCGGTGGATTTTTTGCGCCGGTTGACGCAGCCGGTCAGCAGATATTCGATCTGCCCGTTTACGGATCTGAAATCCTCCTCCGCCCAGCGGGTTATCTCCGAGTAGAGGGTGGGGGAGAGCCTCAGCAGCAGCTGCTTTTTTGCTCTGTCGTTGTTTTCAGCCAAGACCTTGCCCCCTTTCCAAAACTATTCGGCCGCCACCGGCCATTTTATATCACCAGCTGCATTACGAGCGGGGTGACGTAGGCCTCCACCAGCGCCGCCACCAGCATCAGCGGCAGCACCACCGCCGCATAGGTGACGGTAAGGTGCAGGATGAGCCGGTCCATTGTGAGCAGTCTCGGCCTGCCCATGATCTTTTTGCATATCTCCCAGCAGAGCTGCATCCCGGCCGCCGCCGCCACGGTGAGTGCGGTTATCTCAAATATCCCGTGGGGGAGTATGCCGCAGAGGGCCAGCAGCAGAACGTTCGCCCCGGAGCTCCCTGCCACCGCAGCCATCACAAAGCCAACAAGCAGCGCGTTAAAGCCTATTACCAGCGCCGGCAGGAAGAGGAAGGGCACCGCGCCGTAGAGGATGCAGAGCAGCGCCGCCCGGGAGTTGTTGAAGAAGAGCCCAACCGACGAGAGCGCCCCCGACTGGTCGATTATCCCGCTGCCGGTGGCAAAGTCTGCAAAGTAGCCCATCACCATTTCCGAGAGATCGGTAAACACGGCGCCGAGAGCGGTGATGCCCGCCGCCAGGGCTGCAAACGCCGCCCAGAGTATCAGGGCTTTTTTGGCCACCGCCCTGCGGTAGGCCCGGCCCTCGGTCCAGAATCCAACCTGCATGTTTTTAATTCCTCCGGCTGTTTATCAGTAGATGCTGCCGCTGTTCACCACCGGCTGCGCGTCCTTGCCGCTGCAGAGCACCACCAGAAGGTTGCTCACCATCTGGGCCTTGCGCTCGTCGTCCAGCTGGCAGATTCTGCCGTCGTCCAGCTTTTTGAGCGCCATCTCCACCATGCCAACCGCCCCGTCCACTATCTTCTGGCGGGCCTCGATTATGGCGGTGGCCTGCTGGCGCTGCAGCATGGCGGCGGCGATCTCCGGCGCGTAGGCGAGGTGGGTTATCCGGGCGTCTATTATCTCAATGCCGGCGTTGCAGACCCTCTGGTTCAGCTCCTTCATTATCGCCTGGGACACCTCCGCCGAGGAGCCCCGCAGCGAGGGGCTGGGGTCGTCGCCGCCGTTGTCGTAGGGGTAGCAGCGCACCACGTCCCTGGTGGCGGAGTCGGCCTGGATGGACACAAAGGTCTTGTAGTCCTCCACCGAGAATACCGCCCTCGCCGGGCTCACCACCCGCCATATCACCACAATGCCAACCTCAATGGGGTTGCCGCCCAGGTCGTTTATCTTCTGGCGCTGGTTGTCCAGCGTCAGCGCCTTGAGGGAAATGGTCTTGGAGAGCTTCGGCGCGGTTATGTTCTTCTCGTTGCCCGAGACTGCCGCCATGGCCGCAGCCCTTGCGGCCTCGTGCTCCCGCTGGGGGTACACCGCCGTGGAGAAGGGATTCACATAATAAAAGCCCTCTTTCATTATGGTGCCTATATATCTGCCGAAGAGGGTGAGCACCAGCGCCTCGTTGGGCCGCACCACCCGCAGCCCCAGCCAGAATATCCACCCGAGGCTGAGGTAGGCGATGAACACCACCATGGCAAATGCCCCGAGCCCGGGCATCACGTCCATCAGGAAGGAGGCGCCTATCACCCCGAGTATTGCGGCGAAGTAGGCTGCCGTGCTCAGTATTAAGGCCGTCCAGCCACCCTGGGGGATGAGCTCAAACTCCTCGGGACAGCTCTTGAAAATCTCGTTATCCATCTCTCAATTCCTCCGTTAGTAGATATCAAAGTGATATCATAAGGATATACTACAACCTGTTTCTCCCAATGTCAACCGCCCTTTTTCATCTTAGCGCCCGCTTAACACGCGCAAAAGGCGACGGCAGCCCATCACTCTGGGTGAGGGACTGCCGTCGATTACTTTATATATTCAAATAATATTGGTGCCGGTGCAGGACTCAGACCCTTTGCACCGAGCTGTCATAGAACCGGCCCGGCTGCTCCCGGACCATGCGCAAAGCCCCGGAGCTCAGCAGCGCCTTTATCCTTTGGGCCACCAGCCAGTCGCCTATGAGGAGCTTCTCCCGGCCGAGGGCGAGGCCTATTATGTGGGCAACCTTCTGCTCCCTGTCGCCGCAGCAGCGGAGGATGGCGCCGTCGTACCAGTTTTCCCCCACGCTCTGCACCCGGCCGTCCACCACAGCTCTCAGCGGCGCGTCCTCCCGGCAGAGCCGCTCCCAGCGCTCCGCCATCTCCAGCAGCTGCTGGCGGGTCAGCTCCCGGCCGTCCTCGGCAAACCTCCCGGCCAGCTCCGGCGGAACCTCCCCCCAGCCGCGGAAGGCGACGGCCGTGCCGTCCGGGCGCTGAAACTCCCGGGGAGGGGAGACCCTCACCACCCGGCAGCCGCTCTTCGCCAGCAGCGACGCCGCAAACAGCTCCCCGCACCGAGCGCTGGCGGTGTCGTCCACCCAGAGCCGCACCGTCTCCTCTGGCGCCCGCTTTTTCAGCTCCGCCAGGTCCCGGAGGCCGGTCTCCAGCAGGCGCTTTGCATCCTGTTCTCCGCCCTCCAGCTCGCCCCAGGGGTCGGCGGTGTAGATTTCCCGCAGCAGCTTCCAGCGCTCGGTGGCGAAGTCCCCGGAGAGATGGCCCATGTCCAGCTCGAAGGGCAGGCTCAAAAGGTCGCCCCGGTCTATGTTCAGCGGCACCGCAAGCTCTCTGAGCTCCCGGCGCTCCTTTTGAAACCTCTTTTTTGCCCTCCATCTCTCCAGCGGCAGCATCAGGTGCTGCAGGACACCCTTTGGGCGGCCCATAATTATGGCGGTGGGGCCATCTTCGGAAGCTATGATCCCGCGGCAACAGGAGAGCATCCCCTTGACAGAGTCGCTAAAACACACTTCCAGCATACCGTTGCACCTCGCGCATAAACAGGAAATTTGATTATTAGAATTATAACATAAAACCGTGTGGTTTTAAAAGCCGGTCGGCGGCGAGCTCCGGGCAGGTCATCACAATGCCGTGGCGCACTATGTCCGGCCCGTACTTCTCCCGCAGCCGGTCGATGCGTTTCTCCAGCTCTTCCTGCCGGAGATTCCTCTCGTACTCCGGGTAGACCGACAGCTGCTCCACATCGGTGCCGGTGAGGCCGGAGGCCCGAACGCCTATGCTGCGCAGGGGGCTCATGCGCTGGTTGGCGGTGAAGAGGGAATAGGCGGCGGAGAATATCCCGTCGGCGGTGCAGCAGGGGGCGGACAGAGGCGCCTGACGCTCAAAGGAGAACAGGGAGGTGTCCCGCAGGTGCAGCGTAACGGTGGAGCAGCGAAGGTTCGCCTCCCGCAGCCTCGCCGCAACGCTCTCGCAGAGCGCCCAGAGTGCCACCCGCACGTCCCGGTCGCTCACAAGGTCCCGGGGGGCGGTGGTGCTGTTGCCTATGCTCTTTATCCTGGGGGACTCGCCTATGCGGCTCACCGGGGAGTCGTCGAGGCCGTTTGCGTACCTCCAGAGCGCGGAACCGTTTTTGCCAAGGTTCTCCCGCAGCACCTTTTCGGGGGTGCGGGCCAGCTCCCCAATGGTCCCAATGCCCAGACGCCGGAGCTTTGCGCCGGTGGCTCTGCCCACAAACAGCAGCTCGCCCGCGTCCAGCCCCCACACCAGTTCCCGGAAGTTCTCCCGGGAGATTAGGGTGGTGGCGTCCGGCTTTTTGAGGTCGCTGCCCAGCTTTGCAAATATCTTGTTGAAGCTCACCCCCACCGACGCGGTTATACCTATCTCCTCCCGTATGCGCCGGCGTATCTCGGCCGCCACATGTTCGCTGCCGCCAAAAAACCGGCAGGTCCTGGTTATATCCAGCCAGCACTCGTCTATGCCAAAGCTCTCCACCTGGTCGGTGTAGCAGGTGTAGATGGCCCTTGCCGCTCGGGAGGCCTTTATATACTTGTCAAAATGGGGCGGCACCAGGTGCAGGTCCGGGCACTTGAGCTTCGCCTCCCATATGGCCTCCCCGGTGCGCACCCCACGGGCCTTGGCAAGGTTGTTCTTGGCCAGTACAATGCCATGGCGCTGGGCCGGGTCCCCGCAGACCGCCACCGGTATCCCCCTTATGGACGGCTCGTCCCGGCACTCTACCGAGGCGTAAAAGTTGTTGAGGTCGCAGTGCAGTATCACCCGGTCCATGACATCCTCCAGAACAATTGTTTCTATATGCATTATAAAACAATTGTTCTGGCAATGCAACAGGACAAGAAAATTTGTTTTTAAGCAAGTAGCTGAACAGTTAACACATAAATATGCGGACAAATAGTTGTCAATTGTTAATTTTCACAAAAGAAAATGAGAATCTTTTATATTATTGCGAATTGAAACGTTTATACGCCCATGATAATATAAGGACAACGCTAAAACGATTAATCGCAGCGGAGGTGGTGCGCTCCGCCGGTTAATCACAGCTGCGGTTGCAAAATGTTAAAAAGTGCGCCGGTTTGCCGGAGCACTAAAAATAAAAATCTCAGGAGGACCAAATGAAAAAGTTGCTTGCTATGCTGCTGGCACTGGTCATGCTGCTCTCGCTCATGGCCGCCTGCGGCGGAAACAACGAGCCAGCGGTCGACGACAACGCGGGGGATGATGCTCAGGGAGAGTCCAACGGCATAATCCTCAACTACGTTGGTGCACTCGGCGACTTTGCCTTCAACGACATGGCCCAGGTGGTCACTCTGGAGCTTGCTGAGGAGTACGGCTATGAGCAGGTTCTGGTTGAGTACGGCAACGACACTGCTATTGCGCTGCCCTCTCTGCTGGACGCTCTTGACGGCACCGACTATGACTATGTGGTGCTCGCCGGTACCTACCTCACCTCGGGTGTTATCGAGAACTCCAACTCCTACCCCGACACCAAGTTCCTCATGTTCGACACCGGCCCCGACTTTGAGTGGGACAACCCCAACCTCTACGGCGTGGCCTTTGGTCAGAACGAGGGCTCTTTCCTCGCGGCTGTCTATGAGGCTGCCATGACCAAGAGCGGCATCATCGGCGTTCTTATCCGCCGCGACGCCCCCATCCTCAACGACTTCTACACCGGCTGGCTCCACGGTGCCCGTTACGCCAAGAACGAGCTGGGCTACGACATCGAGTGGGTCAACGCCTACATGGGCGAGGAGACCGTCTCCGGGGCTTACGAGACCACCGTTGCCATGCTCCAGAGCGGCACCGACATCATCTACTGCGTGGCCGGCAACCTGATTCTCGGCACCACCCAGGCCATGGAGGAGAAGGGCGGCCTTGACGCTGGCTACATGACCCTCGGCGTGGACATGGACCAGTGGGAGTACTTTGCCAACCCCGACCTTGAGACCGACGCTCCTGGTTACGAGACCATCGTTACCTCCATGCTCAAGAACGTCCCCAGCGTGGTTCGCTACATGTTTGAAAACTGCGAGAACGGCACCCTTGAGCCCGGCAACAAGTTCTACGGCCTTGCCCTTGACGGTGTTGGCCTTGCTGACAACGAGCACTATCAGGAGTTCTCCAGCGACGAGGCGAAGCAGGTTGTTGAGGATGTGAAGCAGGCTGTGATTGACGGAGAGCTGGAGATCCTCTCCTACTACGACTTCCCGACCTACGACGAGTTTGCAAAGTACAGGGACGACCCCACCTATGAGTTCACCCCTGCTGCATAAACCCCTGGCAGATGTGAATCTCTGGCCTGTTCCGGCGTGAACCTGGCCAACAAATTAGAGGCTGAGCCTCCACGAATATCCACCCAGGGGCCCCGTGGTCCCGCAACCGCTCCCTCCAAGGCAGCTTGAGAGCAACAGGCGGCAGGAGAGGAGAGTCATGTAAGTTTCCTAAAATAATTTTCAGGGTGCCCGCCCTTCGGCGGACACCCTTTTTCTTTGCCTTTGGTGCTATGCCCTGTAGAACTCCATCATCTTTTTGAGCACCGCCTTGAACCTCTCGAGGTCGGCGGCCATGGCCACGTCGCAGTTGGGCTGCTGTTTGAGGTGGCCCCTGAAGTCCACCACCGTCTGCCCGGCGTTGAGCCCCCGGGTCTCGCAGGCCACATACTCCGGCCTCACCTCAAAGAGACTGCTGTCCAGCAGGTAGGCGAGGGTGATAGCGTCGTGAATCACATGCCGGCCCACTATGTTGCGGCCTATGTTGAGGGTGGAGTTGGGCCGCACCGGGTTTATGAGTCCGGCGGTGGTCACCACCTGGCGGATGGACCTTTCGCCGGCGTCCCTGCGGGCGGGGTCGCTTGTGAGGTTGCGGTAGAAGCTGATGTACTGGTCCCAGAAGTCCTTGACCCGGCTCTCGCCGCCCACGCACTCCTCCAGCTCGTCCATTGTGAGGCCCGCGCCGGTGGTGCAGTCGAGACCGCAGAGGGTGATGGGTATGCCGCTGTGCAGCACCAGCTCGCAGGCGTGGGGGTCGTACCAGATGTTGTACTCGGCGTAGGGGGTCACGTTGCCCTGGGTAAAGGAGCCGCCCATTATGAGTATGCGCTTTACATAGTCCCGAAGGTCCGGGTGCTTCATAATGGTAATGGCGATGTTGGTGAGCGGCCCAACGGCGCATATCACCAGCTCGCCGCCGCACTTCACCGCCTCCTCGTATATCACATCCCAGGCGTATTTGTCCTCGAGGGTCCTGCCGGTGGAGTTGGGCAGCTTCATGCCGCACATGCCGTCGTCCCCGTGCACATAGGCGGCGTCCCCCTCAAAGGCCTTGAGCATGGCCCGGTCGGCGCCCTTGGAGATGCGGCAGTCCATGCCCAGGTACCCGGCAATGGTGCAGGCGTTGCGGGAGGTGTTGCGGTAGGCCACATTGCCCGCCACCGGGCAGATGGCCCGAAGGTCCAGCAGGTCGCTGGAGTTTGCAAGCATCAACGCCACGGCGTCGTCGGTGCCGGGGTCGCAGTCTATAACTATCGGGATTTTCTTCATCTTTGTTACCCCCTATTTAAGGCGCCTGCAGGCGTCCTTCATGAGCTCTATAAACCTGTCGCAGTCGAGGTTCACCGAAACCTTGGCGTTGAAGTCGCCGGTGATGCCCCTGAAGTCGCAGACGGTGCAGCCCTGGGTGTAGCTGCCGTCGGTCTCTATGGTGAGGTGGGCGTCTCGCAGCTCCACGCAGTCGTCGCTTATTATGGAGGCGATGGTCACCGCGTCGTGCATGGGGGCCTCCAGCTTCTGCTCGTCGTCCGCGTCGGGGCGCTTGTCGGCGAAGAACTGCAGAAGGTCCGCCACCAGGGTGGAGGCCCTGGTGCCTATGGCCCGGATTTCGCCGATCTCCCGGCGGTTGACCCGGGCGTAGTTGGTGGCCTCAAGGCCGCACATTACCACCGGTATGCCGGAGTCGCAGACTATCTTTGCCGCCTCGGCGTCCTCCCAGATGTTGAACTCCGCCGCCGGGGACCAGTTGCCCCCGTAGGCCGCGCCGCCCATAAAGACTATGCGCTCTATCCTGTCCTTGAGGTCGGGGTTGGCAAGCAGGAAGATCGCCACGTTGGTCTGCGGTCCCATGCAGACAATGGTCACCTTCTGCTCGCTCTCGCGCACAATGTCCGCCATAAAGTCCACAAAGTTCTTCTCCACCGGCTTTGTGTGCAGCGGGGGGAAGTTTGGTCCGTCAAGGCCGCTCTTGCCGTGGACGCTGTCCGCAATCTGCAGCGGGCGCATTATGGGGTGGTCGGCGCCGGTGCAGACCGGGATATGCTCGAGCCCCAGCCACTCCAGGGTGCGCAGAGCGTTGGTGGAGGTGTTGGCAAGGGTGCTGTTGCCGGCCACCACCGTCATGCCCTTTACGTCCAGCTTGTCGCTGGCGAGGGCCATGACCATGGCCATGACGTCGTCGTGGCCGGGGTCGCCGTCGAGAAGTACAGGAATCCTACTCATACTTTGGACCTCCGTTTCCGAAAGATTGTTAATTTAAGTATGCTTTATTTTCACCCATAACACAAGCCCCATTTGACCGCTGCGCCGCCCGAGGGCGCAAAAAATCCCCAGGGCAGGCGCCCCGGGGATTTTTGGGGATGTCACTGGGTGTAGAGAAGGTCCGCGTAGCTCGGGAAGGGCCAGATGTCGGAGGGCACCAGGTGCTCCGCCCTGTCGCAGAGCGAGCGCAGCTGCGGCATGAGCTTTGAGGCCATCTCCCGGGCGAGCTGCGCCTTCCCGGCGCTGTCCCGGCAGGCGTTGGTGCGGGCGAGGCCCTCGGCTAGGGAGTCTATGGCGAGGCTTATGCCGTCGGTGAGCGCCGCCAGCTCCTCCGCCTTCTCCCGGGGGGAGCTGCAGCCGATGCCGGCGGCCGCCAGAGAGTCAACGTCCCGGCAGAGCCTGCCGAGGTATTTTGTGCAGGCGGGGAGTATGCCCTTTTTGGCCATCTCCAGCATGGTCTCCGCCTCAATCAGCACCACGGTGGTGTAATTTTCCAGCATGATGCCGTAGCGGGAGCGGCACTCGTTCTCCGAGAGCACCTTGTGGCGCTGAAACAGAGCTATGTTCTTGCTGTCCAGCAGCGCCGGTATCGCCTCCACCGCCGACTCAAAGCAGGGCAGTCCGCGGCGGGCGGCCTCCTCGCGCCACTCGGCGGAGTAGTTGTTGCCGTTAAAGACTATGCGCTGGTGCTCCCGGTAGGCCTTTGCTATGACCCGGCGGGCAGCGGCCTCCCGGTCCTCCCCGGGCTCCGCCTCCAGCGCGTCGCCGAGCTCCTGCAGGGCGTCGGCAACGGCGGTGTTGAGCACCGTATTGGGGAAGCCTATGGACTGGGAGGA
>CALXAK010000087.1 GCA_944386255.1 uncultured Clostridia bacterium | reverse complement strand
TTCTGGAAGCGCTGGCACATGTCTTTGACCAGCTGGCTCACCGACTACATCTTCACCCCCCTTGTCTGGAGCCGGTGGGGCAACAAACTGCTCTTTGGCCGCCGGTGGGAGGAGAAGAAACCGGTGGTGCTTATAAACATAGTGATAGTGTTTCTCGTCTCCGGCCTCTGGCACGGGGCCGCCTACACCTACATAGTCTGGGGCGCCCTCAACGGCCTCTACCGGGTGGGGGAGGAGCTGCTGCACCGGCTGCGTCCGGGCAGACCCTCTGCGGGAGCGGCCGTCACCTGGGCAAAGAGGATCGGGGTGTTCTGCCTGGTGGCATTGTCGCTGGTGTTCTTCCGCTCCACCAGCGTAGCCTCGGCGCTGGAGGTGCTGGGATACCTTGCCATCATAGAGCCGCCCCTCAGTTCGGTTGAAAAGGCCTATACCCTTGTGGTCAACGGCTGCTCGGGGGACATAGCCTACGCGAAGCTCCGCATCGCGCTGCTGGCGGTTTCCCTGCTGCTGGCGCTGGCAATGGACCTTCGGCAGCTGCACAGCGGCCGGCGGGAGCCGGAGCGGGCCACCCAGTTGCTGGGCTTCTCCGAGTGGGGGAGGGTGGCGGCCTGCGCCTTTATGTTCATTGCCATCATCTGCATCGGCAGCTTTGGCCAGAGCAGTTTTATATATTTCAATTTCTGATCCGAGGTGTATTCAATGGCGCAGGACGCAAGAAGTGATTTTACCAACGGCACCGTCACCGAAAACATAATCCGCATGACCCTGCCGCTCACCATCGCGCTGCTGGTAAACGTGCTCTACAGCGTGGTGGACAGAATATACATAGGCCACATTCCCGAGATCGGCGCCGCGGCCCTCTCCGGCATAGGCATAGCCTCGCCCATCATCTCCGGGATAAACGCCTTCGAGCGGCTCTGCGCCGGGGGCGCTCCGCTCTGCTCCATCGCAAGGGGAAGGGGGGACCTCAGGGTCGCCGAGACCTACATGGGCAACGCCTACACCCTTATGCTGGCGGTGGGCGCCGTGCTGATGCTGGGGTGCGAGATATTTGCGGACGAGCTGCTGCAGCTGGTGGCGGCGGGGGCCTCGGAACAGGTGCTGGGCTTTGCCAAGGAGTACCTGCAGATCTACCTTGTGGGCACGGTGTTCGTGCTCACCGGCACCGGCATGAACTCCTTCATAACCTCACAGGGCTTCGCCCGCACCGGCATGCTCACCGTGCTGCTGGGGGCGCTGGTGAACATAGTTCTGGACCCCATCTTCATCTTCCTGCTGGACATGGGGGTCAAGGGCGCTGCTGTGGCCACCGTGATCGCCCAGTTCTGCTCCTCGCTCTGGGTGTTCCTGTTCCTGCGGGGCAAAAAGGCCATACTCAAGCTCCGCCCCGCCACCATGAAGCTGGTGCCGCAGGTGGTGGGAAGGTCGCTGGCCCTCGGGGTCACCGGCTTTACCATGTCCTTCACCAACAGCCTGGTCTCCATGGTCTACAACCGCAGCCTCATAGCCTTTGGCGGCTATGTCTACGTCACCGCCATGACCATAATAAACTCCATAAGGGAGTTCATCTTCACCCCGGTATCCGGCATATCCGGCGGCGCACAGCCGGTGCTGGGCTTCAACTACGGAGCCGCAAGGTACGACCGGGTCCGGGACGGGATAAAGTCGGTCACCTGGCTGCTGTTTGCGGTCTCCACCCCGGTTTGGGTGCTGCTGATGCTCTTCCCCGAGAGCTTTATTCGGGTGTTCAACGACGACCCGGAGCTCATTGCGGTAGGCTCCAGGGCCATACGGCTATTTTATATGGTATATTTTGCCCAGACCTTCCAGTCGGTGGGCCAGTGCGTATTCACCGGCCTCGGCATGACCAAATACGCCATCTTCTTCTCCATCCTGCGCAAGGTGGTGATTGTGATCCCAGCCGCGCTCATACTCCCCAACCTCTTCTCCCTCGGGGTAGACGGGATATTTCTCTCGGAGCCGGTGTCCGAGATTCTCGGCAGCGTCTCCTGCTTCTGCACCATGGTGGCGGTGGTGGTGCCCCGCCTCAAGCGGCTGGAAGCCGAGGCATGGAATAAAAAATAGAAAACGACGGGGTTTTCCGGTGAAAGGAGTTTGCAATGACAAGTATTGAAAAGCGCTTTTTGACACTTATTCAAAAGAACTTTGTCCTGATTTTCGCACTGTTGTTCACTGCTCTCATGGTTGCGGCGAGAGGAATGATGTTTTCCTTCCCGAGCTATGACATGCAGGTCTGCCTGGTGCCCTGGTTCAAGCAGATAAAGGAGGCCGGCGGCTTTGCCTCCCTTGCCCAGAACATAGGGGACTACAACCTGCTGTACCTCACCTTCCTGAGCGCCCTCAGCTACATAGACGCGGACCCCGTGCTGCTCATAAAGCTGCTGTCGGTGAGCTTCGACTTCCTGCTGGCGATAGTCGCCGGGGTGCTGGTCTACGACCACTCCCGCCCCGAGGGCAGGCTCGGCCGGGCGGTGCTGGCCTACTGCGCGGTGCTGGCCCTGCCCACCGTAATCATCAACTCCGCCTTTTGGGGCCAGTGCGTATTCACCGGCCTCGGCATGACCAAATACGCCATCT
>CALXAK010000086.1 GCA_944386255.1 uncultured Clostridia bacterium | reverse complement strand
ATTTTGGATGGAGAAGGTGCAAAGAGCGGCCCCTCAAGCCTTGGTGGCTTGGGGGGCCGCTCTGCGTGCTTTATACGCCAAAATTCTACGGCAGAACGAACTTCCCAAGGGAGGTCGCAACTTCCCTTGGGAAAGTTACGTTTTCTTGCGTCACCGCGCCTTAAGCGCGGGCGTTTTTATGTCGCAGAACAAAAAGAGAAAATTCGAAAAGTTATGTAAAAAATAATGTATGAAAATAAAAATATATGGTATAATCGACAAGGAAATGAAGAATACTTCGGCCGGGAAAACACTTGGTGTGCATGCAGACTGTGCATCTGTACGATACCGGCGGATGACCGCGAGGCGCCGGGTTTTACAGGAAAAAAGGAGTAAATGCTGCGCGTGCGTGAACGAGACGATCAGAACCATCTGTGAAAGGCGCTCGATTTTAGGCGTTTTCCGACAGAGCGATCGATCAGAAAACGATGGACCTTATTCTCGAATGCGGGCGCAGAGCGCCGAATGCATGGAACCACCAGACGTTTGAATTTATTGCGGTAACCAACCGCCCGCTGCTCGACCGATTGGCAGACCTCACCGCCCGGTATCTTGGCGGCGAGCGGGAAGAGCACAATTTCTTCGGCGCGCCGCTGGTGGTCTTCATCACCGATCTTCGGGAAAACCCGATGCGGCTGGCGGATGCGGGCTGTGCAATGGAAAACATGTTCCTTGCTGCGCAAAGTCTGAATCTGGGTTCGGTCTGGATCAACCAGTTTTCCACCATCAGCGACAAGCTGGAGGTGATTCGCCTGCTGGAGGAGATGGGGGTCACCGCGGACCGGGTTATCGCCAGCGTCGGCGCTTTTGGATATCCTGCCGCAGGGCCGCGGGAAAAGGAACTGATTTCCAAAGTGCGGTATATCAAATAGAGAATGCTGCGCCGGTGCAGATGCGCGCCGGCGTCATAGAGGAGGAAGACGAATGACAAAGCCCAAACTGATCCTGGATGTTGATACCGGCAGCGACGATGCGGTCGCGCTGGCCCTTGCCATGCTCGGCGGCGAAGCCGAACTGCTCGGCATCACCACCGTAAACGGAAATCTCGAGCTCAAGCTCACGACCGACAACACGCTGCGGGTGGTGGACCTGTGCGGCATGGGGGACCGGGTACCGGTTTATCCCGGCTGTGAATACCCGCTCGTTTCCACCCTCAACCCGCGCAGTGCGCAGTCGATGCGCCCGATTCCCAAGCGGGAGGGAACCAGTGCGGGTAAGTTCGGCATGCACAGCGACCATCTGCCGCTGCCTGCCACCGATCTTGCACCCCAAAAGCAGGCAGCGTCCGTCTGGATGATTGAGACGGTGATGGCGGCACAGCCCCAGACCATCACTCTTGTTGCGCTCGGCCCGCTGACCAATGTCGCGGCCGCAATGCGGGTACAGCCGCAGTTTGCACAGCGGCTGCGGCGGATTGTCCTGATGGGCGGCGCGGATGAGACCGGCAACGAGACGGCGGCGGCCGAGTTCAATATCTGGGCCGACCCGGAAGCAGCGGAAATCCTGCTGCAAAGCGGGGTCCCGATCACCATGATTCCGCTGGATGCCACCCATCAGGCGTTTTTGAGCGAGGAGCAGGCGGAGCAGATCGACGCAATCGGCACCCCACTGGCCCGGTTTATCGCCCAGCTGCTGCGGGACCGCATTGCCGGTTATGCAAAGCGGGATCCCGAGATGGCTGCAAAAAAGATTGCCCCGCTGCATGACGCCCTTGCCCTGTGCTATGCGCTGCACCCCGAGTGCATCCGGCGCTCGGTGGAGACGGTCTGCCACGTCGACCTCGGCGGCGGTGCGGCCTATGGGCGCACCGTGCTGGACCGGCGGGCTAATATGGTGCAGGAAAAGCCCAACTGTACCTTCGCTCTCGAACCCGATCGCGAATTTTTCTGCGACTGGCTCATCGGTATTCTGCAAAAAGCGGCAGAGAAGAACGGATAAAAGAAAAATCCCCGGCAAAATGGCCGGGGGTCTTTCTTGTCTGCTCATATCCTGGACTTCCGGGGCCGGGAGCTCACTCAGCCATGGCCTCCTGCAGCGCCCGGGCCAGCTGGTCGGCGCAGGAGGTGGGCTTGCTGCCGCAGGTGTTGCCCTTCAGTATCTCCACCACCTTCTCCGCCCGCATCCCCTCGCAGAGCTTGGAGATGGCCTTGAGGTTGCCGTCGCAGCCCCCCACAAAGCTGATGTTGCGGACCACGCCGTCCTCATAATCAAAGTTTATCTCCCGGGAGCAGACCCCGCGGGTGGTGTAGCTCTTTCTCATTCTGTCCTCCAAAATATGTAGTGCCTGATGATTATATCACCCAACGCCCGCTCACACAAGCCTTGGCGTCTGGCGAAAGCCCTGCACCGACACTTCTCCGGTGGTGAGCGTCTCGCCGGAGCCGTCGTCGTAGCGGACCATGAGGCCAAAGTCCTCGGCTATGCCCAGCACCGTGGCGGGGCGCACCCCCCCCTGGGCCCCCGGCACCAGCACCCGCCGCCCGGTGAGCATGCTGCGTCGCCGGTAGCGCTCCAAAAGGTCCCCTCCCGGAAGGCTCAGGTATATCTCCTGCAGCCTGCGAAGGTACTCCCGGGCCAGCATCTCCCGGCCGCCCTCCGGCATGCCGCCCGGGGGGAACAGCGCCCCTGCCAGCTCCTGCAGCTCGCCGGGGAACCCGTCCTTCGGCGGCTCCAGGTTCACCCCGGTGCCCGGCACCACGTACAGCGGCCCCCGGGGCCCGGCGGCGCTCTCGGTGAGTATGCCGCAGACCTTGCGCTCGCCGAGGTACAGGTCGTTCACCCACTTTATGCTGGTCTCTATATTAAAGCACCCGCTTATCGCCTCGCTCATTGCCACCGCCGCCGCCACCGTGGCCACCCACGGGTCCGGCAGCCGGGTCCCGGGGCGCAGCACCAGGCTTATGTACAGCCCGGTCCCCTCCGGGGAGTGGAACCTCCTGCCCAGCCTCCCCCGGCCGGCGCTCTGGCTCACCGCCACCACCGCGTATCCCTCCGGCGCCCCCGCCGCCGCCGCCAGCTTTGCAACGTCGTTGCTGGAGCCAACCCGCCGGTACTGCGCTGTGACCGTCCAGGGCCTGCCGCTCTCTGCCATCCGCCTCCACCGCCTCACGCTTGATATTTTCTGCGCTTATGGTATAATTATCAGGCAGCGTCCCGCCCGGCAGGCGGCGGCGCAGAGAATGTGGAAGCGTATCGAAGTGGTCGTAACGAGCCGCACTCGAAATGCGGTTGTCCGCAAGGGCACGTGGGTTCGAATCCCACCGCTTCCGCCAGCGCCGGAGCAGGGGCACCTGTTCCGGCTTTTTTCTGCTCCGGCCCGCCACGGGCCGCGCTTTCACCCGATTATACCACACCCCCCGCCGGCCTTCAATCCGCCGCGGGCCAAGGAGATAAATGGACCTTAGCTTCATCGACAACTACCGGGAAAACCTGCGCCTCGAGGCAAAGCTCGCCCTGGGCGGCCTGCCCGAGAGCATATTTGAGACCCTCAGCGCCTTTGCCAACACCAGCGGCGGCCTGGTGCTGCTGGGGGTGGAGGAGCTGCCGGACGGCAGCCTTCGCCCGGTGGACCTGCCGGACCCGGAGCATCTGCGCCGCCAGCTGCTGTCGGCCCTCAGCGACCGCCGGGTGATAAGCTGCAACCCCCTCGCCCCTGGCAGCCCCAGCCTGGAGCTGGTGCAGGGCAGAAGGGTGCTGGCGGTGGCGGTCCCGCCCGCTCCCCCCTCAAAGCGCCCGGTGTACCTGGGGTCCGACCCATTCACCGGCAGCTATGTCCGCCGCGGCTCGGGGGACTACCGCTGCAGCCGGGAGGAGGTGCTGGCCATGCTCTCCGCCGCCGGTCCCCAGCCGCCCCATTTCCCGGGGGTTTGAGAAAAGCTCACGCCAATAATGGTACAGTATTTTCCCGCTCCCAGCTGTCCAAAAAAGGGTATTGAGAATTTACTGTCCTGTTTATCTCCCATATGCAGCCGGAAAGACAGTATTACTAACAGTTTAAACAGAGTTTTCAACAATCGCCACCGCGCCGTTGATAACCCCAGCCCGGCAGGGAAATCTGCACAAAACATTCCTCCAATTCCGGGGAAAGGGGTGGAATACCGCGGGATTTTGCCGCCACAGCGGTGATATAATAGAAAAAACATCGCCCCATTTTTGGGGCAGCAGCCGGAGGTAGCCATGCGCTTTATACCAGATGTTGAATCCGAGCGGTACGACAGGTTTGTGGCCGCCCACCCCACCAAGAGCCACTTTATGCAGAGCTCGGCCTGGGGCGAGCTCAACCGGCGCACCCGGGGCATGACCCCCTACCTCACCGGCCTTGAGGACGAGAGCGGCCAGCTGGTGGCGGCGGCGCTGCTGCTGCTGCGAAAGCCCCCCCTCTTCCCGCCCTACATCTACTCCCCCCGGGGGTTTGTGGTGGATTTTGACAACCGGGAGCTGCTGGAGACCATGACCCGGGAGGTTGGGAACTTCGCCCGGAGCCTTGGGGCAATGTTCGTAAAGATAGACCCGGACCTGGAGATACACCAGCTGGACCCCCACGGCCAGCCCCTGCCCGGCGCGCCCGACCGCAGCCAGGTGGTGCAGCAGCTCAAGGACCTGGGCTTCCGGCACCGGGGGTTCAACCTGGGCTTCGAGGGGAGGCAGCCCCGCTTCACCTTCCGCATCGACCTGCAGAAGCCGGAGAAGGAGCTGGAAAAGCAGCTCACCGGCAACGTCATGAAGAATATTCGCAAGGGCCAGCGCAACTACCCCGCCGAGATACTGCCGGGCGGGGAGCAGGATGTTGGGGAGCTGCACCGGCTCATCCAGCTGACCAGCCTGCGGGACGGGTTCTTCTGCTACGGGGAGGAGTACTACCGGGAGTTCTACCGGACGCTGGCGGAGAAGGGCATGGCCCGGCTCTGGCTGGGCCGGGTGGACCCGGGGGAGGTGCTGGCGTCGCTGCGGCGGCAGCTGCAGGACACCGAGACCGCCCTCGCCTCCTACAAAAAGGAGCACCACATAAAGGAGGCCCAGCTCACCATCCAGCGGCTGCACCGGGAGATCGAGTCCTTCGAGGGCTACGCAAAACTCTACCCCGGCCCCACCACCATAAGCGCCCACCTGGTGGTGCGCTTCGGCCCCCACGCCTGGGCGGTGCACGCGGGCAGCGCCGGGGTGATGAACGAGACCTTCCTCAACAACCGGGTCTACTGGCACAAGATACTCCACGAGCGTCAGACCGGGGCGGTCTGGCTGGACCAGTTCGGCACCATCGGCAACCCGGACACCGGCAGCCTCAGCTCGCTGCACCAGTTCAAGCAGCAGTTCGGCGGCAGGTATGTGGAGTTCCCCGGCGAGTTCGACCTGCCGCTGCGGCCGCTATGGTACCGGCTCTATCAGGACCTGCTGCCCCGCTACCGGAGGCTGCGCTTCTCCATAAAGGAGTGGCTCCGGGGCCATGGGAGCGGCCGCCAGAGCTGAGCGCCGCCGCGGATATCTCCGAAAACCCTGCCCCGCTGGACGCAAAAGCGCCCCTGCGCTCCGCCCCCAGGAGGCTCCGCAAGCAGCCCCCCGCCAAGGGCCGCAGGAGGGACGGGGAAGGGAGGCGTATGAAATTGGCCGAACGCCCCCGCCCCGACGGGAGGCCCGCGGACAATCCATCCCGAAAGCACCACGGCCAACCCTACCCCGGCAAACAACCCCCACTCCGACGGAAGGCCCAAGCAGTACGGCCCTTTCAAAAAGTGTGAAAACGTCCCGACAGCCCGGGGCCAACCTTCCCC
>CALXAK010000085.1 GCA_944386255.1 uncultured Clostridia bacterium | reverse complement strand
ATGAAGGAGCTCTCGGGTGACGTGGTGCTCATGGCGGTGCCGGCGGAGGAGTTTGTGGAGCTGGAGTACCGCAACAGGCTCCGGGAAGAGGGGAAGATATCCTTCCTTGGCGGCAAGCAGGAGTTTCTTAAGCTGGGCGAGTTTGACAACATCGACGCCGCCATAATGCAGCACACCGCCCTCGCCGCCCCCGGCTTCAAGGCGGGTGCCGGGTCGGTCTGCAACGGCTTTGCCGGAAGGCTTGTGCAGTATATCGGCAAGCCCGCCCACGCAGGCGCCGCACCCTTTGAGGGGGTAAACGCCCTCAATGCTGCCATGATAGGCCTCATGGCGGTGCACGCTCAGCGGGAGACCTTTAGGGACGAGGACCACATCAGGGTCCATCCCATCATCACCAAGGGTGGAGATCTTGTAAACATAGTCCCTGCAGATGTGCGCATTGAGAGCTACATCCGCGGCTCCAACACCGAGGCAATAATGGACGCCGCCGCCAAGGTGGACAGGGCGCTGCGCTCCGGCGCGGACGCGGTGGGAGCGAGGTGCGAAATCACCGAGCTGCCCGGCTATCTGCCCGCAAACCTCAACGACGACCTTATGGACCTCATGTACGAGAACCTGAAGCAGCTCTGCGGCGACGATGCCCAGAGGATCTGCGCCGGCTTTGGAGGCGGCTCCTCCGACCAGGGGGACATCTCCCAGGTGCTCCCCTCGCTGCAGGCCTTCTTCGGCGGGGCCACCGGCGGGTTCCACAGCGAGAACTTCTGCCTCGCGGACAAGGAGACCGCCTACATCATGGCCGCCAAGGCTCTGGCCATGCTCTGTGTGGATCTGCTGGCGGACGGCGCAAGGGACGGTCTGCGGGTCAAGGAGAATTTCACCCCCATCCTCTCCAAGGAACAGTACCTCCGGGAGTGGGGCGGGCTTGAAATATAAAAAAACCTTAAGAAAGGAAAGGTAAAGAGTTTTGAAAGAGTTTCTAGAGAACCTAAAGCTCAAGGACTGGAAAGTCCACCTGTGGTGCCTCGGCATCCTGGTGGTGAGCGAGCTCATCGGAACCATGGTGTTCACGATTAAGCTCTCGGGATCGGAGAGTGCGGGTATATCCTTCTCCCTCTTCCCCATGCTCTACGCCATCGTAATCGGAATCATCCTTGCCTCCATGAAAAAAATCCCAAAGCAGGTCATGGACACCGCGTCTCCTTACGTGGGTCTCAGCTGCATGCTCCTGATAACTAAGATGAGCTCTTCTATCGGTCCTGCTTGGGGTGATATTGTCAAGGCCGGTCCCGCTCTCATCCTCCAGGAGTTCGGTAACCTCGGAACCATAGTCTTTGCCCTGCCGGTGGCGGTGCTGGTGTTCAAGATGGGCCGCGAGGCGGTTGGCGCCTCCTTCTCCATCTCCCGCGAACCCTCCCTCGCCATCATCGCGGACAAGTACGGGCTGGATTCCCCCGAGGGTTCCGGCATAATGGGTGCCTATATAACCGGTACTGTGCTGGGCACCGTCTTTAACGGCATTATGGCGTCGCTGCTGGTGGCGGCCAACATCTTCCATCCCTACGCCCTGGCAATGGCCTGCGGCACCGGGTCCTCCTCCATGATGGCTGCGGCTCTCGCCCCCATTGTCGAGGCCTTCCCCGACATGGCCGAGACCCTCAACGCCTACGCCGCCGCGTCCCAGACGCTGAGCTCCGCCGACGGGCTCTACATGAGCCTGCTGCTGGGCATACCGTTTACCAACTGGCTCTATAAGGTACTAAAGGGCAAAAAGGCTGCCAAAGCTGAGCAGGGAGGTGCCAACTGATGGAAAAGGTGAAAAAGCCCATCTTTGAAGGCAAGGTCTGGGCGGAGCGCATTAAGGTAACCATAATCTCCGCGATTCTGGCAGCGCTCGCCAACATGATATACACCTGGCGGCTGCCCAACCTCGAGATGGTGAGCTTCTTTGAGGCTCTGCCGGGCGTTGGGATAATGGTGGGGATTGTGTTCGTCTCCTACCTTCTGTACGACCTGCTGAAAGGGGTGCTCCCCTTCCAGGTGCCGTCCATACTGTTCGTCGCCATTATCACCACACTTCTGAGCTTTGAGGGCATCTGCGGCGGCTTTGCCACCTACATGATTGACAACTTCAACAAGATTCAGCTGCTGCCCCTTTGCACCCCCATCCTCTCCTACGCCGCCATCTCGGTGGGCCGGGACCTGGATACCTTTAAAAAGCAAGGTTTTGCAATCATCTGCGTGGCCCTCATTACCTTCTTCGGCACCTACATCGGCTCCACCATCATCGCCGAGGTTGTGCTGCGGATAAGCGGTGTTATCTGATTTACAAAATCAAAAAAGGATTCCGGGCTCCTTTTTGGGGCCCGGATATTCTTATGTCCATTTACACCCAGTCGCTCCGGCGGTATAATCAAAGGCAAGAGTCAATCTTTTTGGGGGAAGATATGGAATTTCTTAAAAAGCTGCTGATTGGCCGGGCGGAAAACCCGAAGATCGAGTTCCTGCGCTCGCTGGTGGTGGGAGCGGTGGCCACGGTGGCGGACATGGGGGTAATGGTGCTGCTGAAGGAGGCGCTGCAGCTGGGTGCGGTGGCCTCCGCCACGGTTTCCTATGGGGTCGGCATTGTGGTGAACTACCTTTTGAGCAACTACTGGGCCTTTCGCCACTCCAACGTTAAGAGCGGCACGGTGAGGTTCGCGGTGTTCACCGTAATAGCCCTCATCGGCCTTGGTATAAACGACCTTATAATCTGGGCGTTCGAGTACCCGCTGGCGGCGGCGCTGGTGTTCGGCGGGCTGCTGCGGGCGGACTACTACTACATACTGGGCAAGCTGGTGGCCACGGTGGTGGTGTTCTTCTGGAACTTCTTTTCCCGCAAGCTGCTGCTCTACCGCAGCGAGAAGGCGGAGTAACCGCCCGTCTTTTGCAGGAAGCTTTCTGCGTCCCCAGCTCCCTTCACAGCAAAACCCCGCCATCCCCAAAAGGGGAGGGCGGGGTTTTCATCTCACCAGCCGCAGCCGCAGAGGCGGCAGAGCAGCCTTGCAAGGCAGAGTCCCATGCAGACCTGGCCCACGTCCACCTCCGGCACGCCGTAGTCCCGGCCCTGCTGGCGGTAGGCCTCGCCACCCTGCATGAGGCGGTTGAGCAGCACCCGGTACTCCACGTTGCCCGGCTCCATGGCGCAGGCGCGCTTCGCGTGCTCCAGGGCGGTTATGTTGTTGCCTATGCCGCTGTTGGCCACGGCGCTGTAGTAGTACCATCTGGCGTTTCTGTCCGAGATGGAGTTGAGGAGGTTGAGGGCCTCGGCATAGCGGCGGGCGTTGAGGTAGTTGCGCACCGCGCCGAGCCTCGGTGACTCCCCATAGCCTCTGCTGTAGGAACCGCTGCTGTAGGAGCCGCCAGAACCGTAGGCGCCAAAGTCACCAAAGCCTCCAAAGCCCCGGCCAAAGGGGCTGTAGTAGTAGCCGTAGCCCTGGGAGCTGCGCTGCTGGCCATAGGCCCCGCTGGAGGAGTTCTGCTGAGCGCCGCCGTTTTTGATCTGGTCATAGGCGGCGTTTATCTCGTTCATCCGCCGGGCGGCCTCGGAGTCCCCGGGGTTGAGGTCGGGATGGTACTTCTTGGCCAGGGTACGGTAGGCCTTTTTTATCTCTTCGTCTGAAGCGCCTCTCGAGACGCCCAACACCCTGTAGGGATCGTCCATGAAATGTTCCTTACGTTGATTGTTTGAGTCCGGCGCAGAAGCGGGTCCAGACGCCGGAGTAGAGTATGTTGCGAAGGATCTCCACGTCCTGCACCAGCGGCAGTTTTTCAAACTCGGCGGTGCAGTCGGCGATGAGCATGGTGAGCACGCCGCGCATCTCGTTCTGGCTGAAGTTCCCCTCCTCCGCCAGCGCCAGAGGGTTGTAGCGCCCTCTTTTTTTGTCCTCCGAGAGGTCGACGCAGGCGTCCAGCATGTAGATGAACTTGCCGAGGGAGAAGCCCATGCGCCGGAGGGTTGGGGCCCAGTAGTCCTGCTCGTCCGGCACCAGCAGCTCCCCCATCAGCCCGCCGAAGGCGCCGGCGCAGCGGTCGGGGTTGCTCTCCCCCGCCTTTTCGTAGCCTGAGAGCTCCTCGAGGCAGCTCTTTATGGCGCTGCACTGGCGGGGCCAGAGGCCCTCTATGTCGCCGAGCGACCCACCTATGGCCTTGGACTCCAGCAGCCTTACCAGATTCTTCTCGTCCTTCCAGTCGTCCAGGCAGTTTTCGTAGCTCAGGGCGACGTTGAGGTCCGCGGCATAGGAAGTGAACCTGCTCTGCCAGTAGGGGTGGCGCTTTGCCGGGTGCACCGGGCAGCGGGAAGCGCCGCCGGTCTCCTGCGGCTCATAAAGCGAGGAGAGCAGCAGCACCAGAAAGGTCATGTCGTAGTTGAGGGTGAACCTTGAGAGCTGCCCGCGGCGGCGGCCCAGCTCCCGGCAGAGGCCGCAGTAGCAGCCCCTGTAGCGCTGGAGCTGCTCGGGGGTCAGCGCGTCTATGTTTGCAACTATATACCCAAACATACTAAGCTCCCGCCTTCAGGACCTGCGCACGAAGGTCTCGTTGCACCTTGGGCAGTGTATCTCTATCTTGCCGCGGCCTCTAGGCACCCTTGTGATGACGTGGCAGCCGGGGCAGCGGAAGAATCTGTACTGCCTTCTCTGGGAGAGCCTTTTCCACCAGCTGTCCAGCTTTGAGAGGACCCTGGTTTTGACGGCGAGGTACTTCTGGT
>CALXAK010000084.1 GCA_944386255.1 uncultured Clostridia bacterium | reverse complement strand
CGACAAAATGTGACCCTGAAATCTGTAATTCTATGACAGTTATATACTAACAGTAATATATATAATTAAATAACTATACCATAAAGTGTTCCGTGACGGCTGTCTTGCGGATTATATGTACTATAGTCTGTTCACTAAATTCAATGTCCCATACTATAGGCAGCAAAAAGCAGATTTGTCTGGTTTTGGCCCCATGTATCTTTGCCTTTAACAATTACCCATCATTTCAGAGAGCTGTCGGCTGCAAAAATACCGCCACCAGCAGCAAACCGGTCAAAACACACCCACTTCTTTGGCCCCTGCAAACTTACTTGAAAAAATTACCCATAACTATATGACCGCTCCCGGACCATTTGCTCCAACCATTTAGCCCTTCTGAGACCGGCGGAGAGGGCGCGCGGCTCAGCTGTGCCGGCGGCCGCGGAATATGGAACAGCCCGCCTTGAGACGGGGCGACGCTCCCGGCCCTTCAATTGAGGGAATTTAAGTTGGGGAGCAGCCATCTTTCTAGGGCGATGGGGTCGGTGGCGCTGATGCTGTGGTATAATTGCCAAAAGGAATAATCCGCCACCCGCAGGATGGAAAGGACGGTGCCATGGGAATGCAGGCAGGATTTGAGCGCAGCAGTGGCGCAGTGTTGATGGGGCCGGAGGGCAGATATCTGCTGGTCCGGGAGAAGCTGGGGCACCTGGGGTTCCCAAAGGGGCACCTGGAGGCGGGAGAAGACCACCGGCAGGCGGCGCTGCGGGAGATAAGGGAGGAGACCGGGCTGGAGGTGGAACTGCTGCCCGGCTTCCGGCACCGGAGCTACTACCGGGGCGGCACCGGGAGGCTCAAGGAGCTCACCCTCTTCGCCGCCCGCTACACCGGCTCGCCCCGGCAGACCGGGGAGGTGGCCCAGCTGCTGGAGCTGCCCTTTGACGGCGCCCTCGGCGCTCTCACCTTCCAGAACTCCCGGCAGGCGCTGGAGTCGGCGGACAGGTTCTTCCGCCTGGGGGAGGAGGCGCTCAGCTTCCGGCGGGTGGGGGAGGAGAGCTTTCCCCTCTACGGCTCGGTGCCCATGCTGGTGCCGGTGGAGGGAGCGCTGGAGGTGAGCGCCCCGGAGGGCGGCCTCGGGGGCCTGCGTCTGCTGCTGGCGCCAAAGGAGCCACAGCTCCGGGACCTTGGCGCCCTGGGTTCCCCCCTCGACTGGAAGCAGCGGTTCGACCTCTCCCGCTGGGGCTTCTTCATGGCCTTTGACGGGGAGAGACCGGTGGGGGGCGCCGCCGTCGCGGTCAGGACCCCCGGAGTTCTCATGCTGGAGGGCCGGGGGGACCTGGCGGTGCTCTGGGACCTGCGGGTGGACCCGGGCTGCAGCGGCCGCGGCGTGGGCAGACGTCTGCTGCAGCTCTGCCGGGACTGGGCGCTGGAGCTCGGCATCCGCCTCATGAAGATAGAGTGCCAGAGCAACAACCTGCCCGCCATCGGCTTCTACCGGCGGATGGGGGCCCAGCTCGGCGCGGTCAACCGCTACGCCTACGGCGACCCAGGGCCGGCGGACGAGGCTCAGCTCATCTGGTACCTGCGCCTTTAAAACAGCCAACCCAGCGCAATAATTCCTTTTGTGAAAACTCTGCGCCGGCCGGCCTGCTGGCGGCCTGCGCCCTGCCCCACCAGCGGCGCCAGTGTACCTCCCTGACTGCGGCCGGCAGGCTCCGCCCATATTCCGCCGAGAATACGGCCCTGCGCTGGGGGCGGCGGAGGCGGAGCGCCACCTTCACCGCTGGTTGCAGCGTCGGCACCGTGGACCATGGGGCGCGGCACGAGGAGTCCGCCCCCTGGGGCCTGAGTGGCGCTGTTCCTCGCGGGTCAGATTCTTCCTCTGCCCTGTCGAGGGCGCTTTTATACTCCGCCCCTCTGGGACCGCAGGTTTCGGAGGAAAGAGTTATCGAGCAGGACGGAACAGAAAAAACGAAAACCTGGGCCCACAGGTTTCGGGGGAGAGAGGGGCAACACCCAAAACCCCCACACAGGATGAGCCGTCACTCACAAGATAACCGAAACCCGCAAAAAAAGAGTCCGGCCCAGCACCGGAATCGCAAAGGCGGTTCTGCGCTCCCGAGCGCTGCTTTCCTCCCCGCCGGAACCGGTTCCATGGCGCCGGAGGCACCGCCGCCGCATTGTCCCGCGGCAGCAGCTCCAATGCCTGACCCGGAATGGGTCCCTTTCAGGCTCCTGTTTTTCAAAAACTTCCCACCGCCGACCACCTCTGGCTGCTCCAGAGAACAAACAGACAGTTATTTGCAACCTCATTTTAAAAAAGCCCGGCGCCACCGGCGTTTTTAGGTGGCTATCCCAGCAAAAGCCCTTCTTTTCGGTCTGCCTTTCTGACCCAAAAAGAGGATAGTTGAATTTTGGCCCGTGTGGAGCTCCTCGGAGCGTACACGGGCCTTAAATGGCCCATAAATGGAGACGAGTATGGGTGTCCCCGTGCAAATGTCCTATTATGCGGCCTGATATGGACTAAATAGCCGGTAAGATGCGGCAGTTTTCCAGAGTCTGCAGCAATCTTTGTCCCATGTTCCGGTCTTGCTGCTATAAAAACTTCTCCCTGCCGTCCACGGCGGGAAAACCTGAAGCGGACGCCGGTCCACCCCCGCCACAGGACCTGCGGAACCAGCCACAACCTCTATTGGCAAGCGGCGCGCTGCGGCCGGGCACTATGGGTTTGCGCCTCCCCGGCGGGAAAAGCCTCTGCCCCGGCGACGCTGAACATGGGACACACCCGGTGAATTCACCCGCACAATAGTCCGGCCCCCAGTGGAGAACCCACCCCCGCAACTGGTTCATCTCCCGGCGAGGGTGGGAAAGCCCGCCCACTGGTGTAATGCGGGCAACTCTATAGCGCGTCTGGTCTCCCGGCTGCCTCACCCCGGCGGGGAGGGCAGGCGAGGGGTATGAAATTGCCGAGACTGCCCCTTCCCGCCGGGGGTGAAAAGCCCCGCGGGTGGATATAATGCAATAATCCTGCGGGCGGATATAATGCGGGCAACCCCGCGGGTGGACGTATTAAGAAACCCCGCGGCACGTTCAGTCTTTCGGTGGTATCTCCCAACCGGGAGGCGGGCAACCCCCCAGCGCGTCTGGTCTCCCGGCTGGCTCACCCCGGCGGGGAGGGCAGGGCGAGGGGTATGAAATTGCCGAGACTGCCCCTTCCCGCCGGGGGTGAAAAGTCCCGCGGGTGGACGTAATTCATTTCCGGACGACCGGCTGTATTACGTG
>CALXAK010000083.1 GCA_944386255.1 uncultured Clostridia bacterium | reverse complement strand
GGAGAGGTATTTTTTGGGGGTGAGCTGGTAGCCCTCGCCAAAGAGGGTGGCAAGGTCTTTGTCGGTCACATGGACGTGGCGTGCGGATATTTCAACAAGAACTCCTTTACCCGGCATGGTGAACTTCTCCTTAACATTACATCATGTTACGGTAATATTTTATCAATTTCTATCGAAAGATTCAAGGCCCCGGCCCCACATAGGCCCAAATTGTGGTATACTTTTCAAAAACCCTGGAGTGATGCTTTAGATGCTGGAACAACTAAGAGAGCGCTGCCTCGCCTGCCGGGCCTGCCCGCTGGCCGAGACCCGCACCCATGTGGTGTTCGGCTCGGGGGACCCCGGAGCCGATATAATGTTTGTGGGGGAGGCCCCCGGCAAAAACGAGGACCTCACCGGGGAGCCGTTTGTGGGCCGGGCGGGCCAGCTGCTGGACCGATACCTCGAGGCGGTGGGGATACCGAGGGAGAAGGTGTACATAACCAACATAATAAAATGCCGCCCGCCCCAGAACCGGGACCCCAACCCCGGCGAGCAGGAGGCCTGCATCGGCTACCTGCGGGAGCAGTTCCGCATTATCTCCCCCAGGATAGTGGTCTGCCTCGGGCGCATTGCCGCCCAGAAGATGATAGACCCCAACTTCCGCATGACCCGCCAACACGGGGAGATGGTAAAAAAGGGCGGGGTGCTCTTTACCGCCACCTACCACCCGGCGGCGCTGCTGCGCAACCCCGCCTACAAGGCGGACACCCTGCAGGACTTTAAGCGCATTGCCGAGGCTGCCGGGAGCTGAAAAAGGCTCCCGGCGGCTTCTTTTTTTGTGACCCAGCACCCTCTGCCGGCATAGCATGGGCCAAAAACACATGCTAAGGCGGTATTGAAACATGAAAAGCTGCAAAAAGGACATGTTCCTCGCCACCACCGGCAGGGACGGCTTCTGCTCCCACTACGGGGACCTGGTGGCGGAGAACAGCCCCTTTCGCACCGTGATAATAAAGGGCTCCTCCGGCTCCGGCAAGGGCACCACCATCGCCATGGCGGCGAAGGAGATGCTGGAGCGGGGCCACTCGGTGGAGCTCATACACTGCGCCAGCGACCCCGCGTCGCTGGACGGGGCGGTCTGCCGGGAGCTGGGGCTGGCGATACTGGACGGCACCGCACCCCACGTCACCGAACCCTTCTACCCCGGGGCCCGGGAGCAGGTGTTTTCGGTCTACGACTGCCTCGACCCCACTGTCCTCGGCGGCAGGCTGCGGGAGCTGCAGCAGCTCTCCGGCAGGGCCGCCAGCCTGCGCCGCCGGGCAGGCAGGTTTGTGGCGGGGGCCGCGGAGCTGCTGGAGGAGCTGCGGGCCCAGGCGGAGCGGGCGCTGATGCGGGAGAGGTTCCAGAGTTACCTCTCGGGGCTCTGCCAGAGGCTGTTCCCCAGGGGCCGCAGAGGGCCGGGGGCCTACACCTCCCACCGGTTCGCCTGCGCAGTTACTCCGGACGGGGTGGTGGACTACCTGCCCTCAATAATGCAGGGCTGCAGCACCCGGATACTCTTTATCGACCGCTACTCCCTATCGGCGGACATGGCCCTTCGCCAGCTGCTAAAGAGGGCGGAGCTGGCGGGCTACCCCGCGACCGCCTTCCACGACCCCATCTTCCCCGAGCGGCTGGACGGGCTGCTGGTGGAGGAGCTGGGCATTGCTGTGGCGGCGGAGGGGCCCATAACCGACCGGACCGGGGCGGGCCGGGGCGCCCACCTGCACCGGTTCTACCGGGCGGGGGCGCTGGAGGGCTGCGCCAACCTCTCAAAGTTCTGCCGCCGCAGCGCCCTCTCGCTGCTGGACGAGGCAAGCTCCCTCATGGCCGCCGCCCGGGAGAGCCACATGCAGCTGGAGGAGATATACAAATCCGCCATGGATTACAAACTTTTGAAACAAAAACGCAGCGATCTGATTAAATCTTTGTTTATATAAGATAAATTTAAAGTTACTTCCAACGAAAAGGCCAGGGGATTCCAGTTAAATTTATGCAAATGACCTAATTTGAGCATTTTGGTTGATTATTGAAATATCTACCGCTATAATAGGTCACGATAAAGCACCGATACTAAACTTTTAAGGAAGGTAAAGCTCGTGGTTGTACTTTCTAAGCAGGAAAAGCGTGAGCTGTCGGATCATCTTGCGGGGCACCTGCCCAAGATACGCAAGATCCTCGGCGTGACCCAGGCTGAGTTTGGCGAGCTATGCGGGTTCTCCCGCACCAGGGTTTCCCAGATAGAGAACGGCGCCATCAAGATGACCTGGAGCCAGTGCACCTCCATCCTCTTTATATGCACCCTCAACCGCACCACCTCGGAGTACCTGTTTGTAAACGGCATCTACACCGTCCGGGCGCTGCAGTTCTTCCAGAGCAAGGACGAGAACATGCCCCCCGAGCTGGACATCATGGTGCGCAGCGAGATAATGGAGCGCGCCCTCTACGCCAACAGCGGCCGGTAGTTTTCCCCAACAAAAAGCCCCCACACCGGGGGCTTTTGTTTTTTATGCTTTTATATCCTGCCCTGGCGGCGCAGGAATTCCACCGTGTCCTTCACCGTCTCGGCTATGTTCCTGGGCTCAAAGTCCAGCTCCAGCCGGGCCTTCTCGTTGGAGAAGTTGGAGTTGGAGTTGAGGGTGTAGAGGGAGTAGCGGGTGAAGAGGGGCGGCTGGCGGCGCAGCTGGTAGTAGAGCTCCGCCATCGGGGCGGCGAGGTTGGCGAACCAGAGCGGCAGGGTGCAGCGTATGGGCTTGAAGCCCCCGGCGCCGGTTATCATGTCCAGCAGCTCCCGGACGCTCACATATCTTCCGCTCAGGATGTAGCACTGGCCCTTTCTGCCCTTCCGACCGGCGGTGAGCACCGCCTTTGCCACGTCCCGCACGTCCACAAAGTCGTACCCGCCCCGCACCCCGGCCCTGAGGCCCCTATGTGCGCAGTCCAGGATGAGCTGGGTCAGGTGGCTGCTGCCGAAGTCGTTGGGCCCGATTATGCCGCTGGGCTGGATTATGACCGCGTCAAGGCCCTGGGTCCTCACCATGTCCAGCACCAGGTTTGCGGCCCTGGCCTTGGTCTTTGCGTACTCCCCCACCACCTGCTCCGGGTGGAAGAAGCTTATTTCGGATATGGTTCTGCCCTTCTCCCCCTCTGGGATGGAGTGCACTGTGTTGATGTAGACCATGCGCGAGCCGGTTTCGAGGGCCTTGGCGGCCACGTTCCCGGTGCCGTCCACATTCACCCGGCTGATGCTGTCGTCCTGCCGAGTCTTTATGGAGACGATGGCGGCGCAGTGTATCACCACCGCCTCGGAGCCCTCCGGCAGTGAGAAGACCTCCCCGAGGCTCGAGGGATCGGTCACATCCCCCCGGTAGATGCTGCAGTCAAGACCCTGCAGCGCCCGGTCGCTCTCCCCGGGCAGCAGCAGGCAGCGTATCTCGCGGTCCTCCCCCTGCAGCAGCCTCACAATGTAGTTGCCGAGAAACCCTCCGGCGCCGGTGATTATATATATCTTCTTCATTTCACATTCGCTCCTTTACCCGTCCATTAAAATAAAGCTTCGGCCTATACTCCACGCTTCTTAAAAGTAATTATAGAGCGCAAAATGCGAAATTTAATATACAATCTGTGTCGAAACTAAATTTTGGCGCTAAAAAGGCGGCCGGAAGGGGCTGCAGTGGGAACTGCCCTGCCCTTCCGGCCGCTTGTGCATAAAACCGGTGGCTTATATGAGCTCGATTACCGCCATCTCGGCGTTGTCTCCCCGGCGGGGGCCGGTGCGGACAATGCGGGTGTAGCCGCCCTGGCGCTGGATGTAGCGGGGGGCGATGTCGTCAATGAGCTTCTTGGCCACGTCCTCCTTGGTTACAAAGGAGAATATCTGCCGCTTTGCGTGAAGGTCGTCCGATTTGCCGAGGGTGACCATCTTCTCGGCCACGGCCCGGACCTCCTTTGCGCGGGTAACGGTGGTCTCTATGCGACCATTCTCAAACAGGTAGGTGACCATTGCGCGAAGCATGGCTTTGCGGTGGTCGCTGGTCCTGCCGAGTTTTCTTGAACCTGCCATGGTACTAACTCCTTTTCGGAAACTTAAGAAAGGTCAGTCGTTTTCTCCGGAGCTGAGGTGGAGGCCCAGCTTCTCCAGCTTCTTTTCCACCTCTTCGAGGCTCTTGGTGCCCATGTTGCGCACCTTCATCAGCTCCTCCTGGGTCTTGCTGGTGAGGTCCGCCACGGTGTTTATGCCGGCCCTCTTGAGGCAGTTGAAGCTGCGCACCGAGAAGTCCAGCTCCTCTATGGTGGAGGAGAGCACGTCGTCCCTTACGTTCTTCTCGTTCTCAACCAGTATCTCCCCTGCCTCGAGGATGTTCCCGGAGAGGTTCTTGAACAGGTTGAGGTGCTCGCAGAGCACGTTGGCCGCCAGCGACACCGCCTCCTTGGCGGTTATGACCTTGTCGGTCTTTACCTCCAGGGTGAGCTTGTCGTAGTCGGTTATCTGGCCGACACGGGTGTTCTCGACGCTGTAGTTGGCCTTGAGGACGGGAGTGTAGATGCTGTCCACCGGTATGAGGCCGATTATGTTCTGGGCCATGCTCTGCTTGTTGCGCTCCGAGGGGACGTAGCCGCGGCCCCTGTCGAAGGTGAGCTCCATGCTGAGCCTGCCGCCCTCCCCCACGGTGGCTATGTGCCAGTCGGGGTCCAGGATCTCAAGGTCCGCGTCGGTCTTTATGCTGCCGGCGGTCACATCGCACTCCCCCTCCGCCTCGATGTAGACGGTCTTGGGGGCCTCGCCGTGGAGCTTTGCGGTTATTCCCTTTACGTTGAGGACGATCTCGGTGACGTCCTCCTTTACGCCCTCGATGGTGGAGAATTCGTGGAGGACGCCGTCGATCTTGATGGAGGTGACGGCCACGCCCGGGAGAGAGGAGAGCAGCACCCGCCGAAGGCTGTTGCCAAGGGTGGTGCCAAAGCCCCGCTCCAGGGGTTCCACCGTAAACCTGCCGTAGGAACCATCTTCAGAGAGTTCCACCGTCTCGATCTTCGGCTTCTCTATCTCAATCATCATAAATTATACCCTCCGTGCGGGCGGCCGGGGCCGCCCAAAAGTACGCATTCCCGTAAGCCTTTTTGCAAAAAAACATTTCTTGCAGGGGACAGATGCTTACTTGGAGTACAGCTCGACGATGAAGTGCTCCTCGACGTTGAAGTCGATCTCCGAGCGCTCCGGCAGCCGGGCTACAAGGGCGGTCATGTGGTCGGGGTCAACCTCCATCCACACCGGCTTGGGCCTTGCGCTGTTGGCCTCAACGGCACTCTTTATCTTCTCGCTGTCGGTGGACTTTACCTCCAGCTTGTCGCCGGCCTTGAGCAGGTAGGAGGGGATGTTTACGGTCTTGCCGTTGACGGTGAAGTGGCGGTGCAGCACCAGCTGCCTCGCCTCCTTGCGGGAGTTTGCAAATCCGGCGCGGTAGACGATGTTGTCCATCCTGCTTTCAAGGATCCTAAGCAGGTTTTCGCCGGTCATGCCCTGCTGGCGCTCCGCCATCTCAAAGTACTTCTCGAACTGGCTCTCCAGCACTCCGTAGTACCTCTTGGCCTTCTGCTTCATGCGAAGCTGGGTGCCGTACTCGGAGACCTTCTTGCGGCCCTGGCCGTGCTGGCCGGGGGCATAGCTCCTGCGCTGGAAGGCGCACTTTTCGGAGTAGCAGCGCTCGCCCTTGAGGAACAGCTTCTCGCCCTCCCTGCGGCAGTATCTGCACACCGCTCCGGTATATCTTGCCATAATCTAGTTACCTCCTGTGCGTTAAACGCGACGTCTTTTCGGGGGACGGCAGCCGTTGTGAGGGATGGGGGTCACGTCCTTGATCATATTGACCTCCAGGCCGGCGACCTGCAGAGCGCGGATCGCGGCTTCGCGGCCGGAGCCGGGTCCCTTCACATAGACCTCAACCGTCTTGAGGCCGTGCTCCATGGCGGCCCTTGCGGCCACCTCCGCGGCCTGCTGGGCGGCGTAGGGGGTGGACTTGCGGGAGCCCCTGAAGCCCAGCCCGCCGGCCGAAGCCCAGGAAATGGCGTTGCCGGCAACGTCGGTTATGGTGACGATGGTGTTGTTGAAGGTAGCCTGGATGTGTACGGCGCCGCGCTCAATGTTCTTCCTCTCACGGCGCTTGCGGGTGTTTGCCTGCGCTTTCTTCTGCTGAACTTTTGCAGCCATGCTTTAACCTCCTGGGTTACTTCTTCTTGTTGGCAATGGTCCTCTTGGGGCCCTTGCGGGTGCGGGCGTTGGTCTTGGAGCGCTGGCCGCGGACAGGCAGGCCCTTGCGGTGGCGAACGCCGCGATAGCAGCCTATCTCGATGAGGCGCTTTATGTCCAGCGCCGTGTTGCGGCGCAGGTCGCCCTCAACAATGATGTTCTTGTCGATGTAGTCGCGAAGCAGAGCCTCGTCCTGCTCGGAGAGGTCCTTAACGCGGGTGTCGGGGTTTACGCCGGTCGCGGCGATGATCTTGCGGGCGGTGCTGATGCCGATGCCGTAGATATAGGTAAGCCCTATCTCGACCCGCTTGTCTCTGGGCAGGTCTACTCCAGCAATACGCGCCATATACTCTTTACCTCCGGTTGTTTCGCGCCCTTAGCCCTGGCGCTGTTTGTGTTTCGGGTTTTTGCAGATGACCATCACCTTGCCGTGCCTTTTGATCACCTTGCATTTTTCGCACATAGGTTTAACGGAAGGTCTGACCTTCATGATAATACCTCCTATTGAGTGGCTATTTGGAACGCCAGATTATGCGGCCCTTGGTGAGGTCGTAAGGAGACATCTCCACCGTCACCTTGTCGCCGGCCAGGATCCTGATGTAGTTCATGCGGAGCTTTCCGGAGATGTGTGCGTGGATCTTGTGCCCGTTCTGGAGCTCCACAAGGAACAGCGCGTTGGGGAGCACCTCGCTCACAACGCCCTCTACCTCCAAGACATCCTCTTTTGACATTAACTGTCTCCTTTCCCCACACCTTCGCCACCAAACCGGCGGGCGATGGCGCAGCGAAGGGCCTTGTCGGTCCTCATCTCCTGCGGCTCGAACACCGTTCCGGCGGCGCTCAGGTGCATAAGCTTTTTGAGTTTGGGCTTGCTGAGGCTGCGGCTGCGTCCGTCGGCGATGAGTGCGAAGTTGTCCCGCAGCTCCACCACCGCGAACCACCGGCCTCTGTCGTGGCCGGCCTTTGAGCGCACCGCCTGGCCTACTTTAATATCCTTCAACCCAGCACCTCCTGCCATGGGGTGAGCACCAGCGGCCTGGACTCGGTTATGGCCACCGTGTACTCAAAGTGGGCGGAGAGGCTGCCGTCGGCGGTTACCGCCGTCCAGTTGTTGCCCAGCACCCGGACCTTCGCCCCGCCGGCATTTATCATCGGCTCTATGGCGATGGTCATGCCGGGCATAAGGCGGATGCCTCTGCCGGCACGGCCGTAGTTGGGCACCTCCGGGTCCTCGTGCAGGTCCTTTCCCACACCGTGGCCGATGTAGTCCCGGACCACCGAGAATCCGTTCTCCTCGGCGTGGCTCTGCACCGCAAAGCCTATGTCCCCGAGGCGGTTGCCCTTAACCGCCACCGCCAGCGCCCTCTCGAGACACTCCCTGGTGACGGTCATGAGCTTTTGGGCCTCCTCGCTCACCTTTCCAACGCCGAAGGTTGCGGCGTTGTCCCCGTGGTAGCCCCGGTAGCAGGCGCCCACGTCTATGCCGACTATGTCGCCCTCCTCAATGAGGCGGCCCCCAGGTATGCCGTGGACTATCTCATCGTTCACCGAGATGCAGGCGCTGGCCGGAAAACCGGCGTAGCCCAGGAAGGAGGGGGTTGCCCCCCGGGAGATTATGAACTTCCTCACCGCCTCGTCTATGTGGGCGGTGGTGACCCCGGGCCGGAGCTGGTCCCGCGCCACCTTTATGGCCTCGGCGCTTATGCGCCCGGCCACCTTCATGGCCTCGAGATCCTTTGCCGTCTTGAGCAGGATCATGATCAGGACTCCAGCGCGTCCAGCACCAGCCGGGACACGTCGTCCACCGGGCCTATCCCCTCAACGAGGCGGAGCTTGCCCAGCTTCTTGTAGTAGTCCTTGAGCGGCTCGGTGAGCTGGTGGAACACCCGAAGGCGCTCCTTTATGGTCTGCTCTGAGTCATCCTTGCGGGTTATGAGCCCGGCGCCGCATTTGTCGCAGCGGCCCTCCTTTTTGGGGGGGTTGTGCTGCAGGTGGTAGCTGGCGCCGCAGGCGGGGCAGACCCTCCTGCCGCCGAGGCGGGTGAGTATCTCCTCGTCCGGGACCTCTATGCTGATGACCCGGTCGATGGTGATGCCCATCTCGGCTATGGCGTCCGCCTGGACCACCGTCCTGGGCACGCCGTCCAGGATGTAGCCGTAGGCGCAGTCCGGCTGGGAGAGGCGCTCAGCCAGTATGCCGATTATGGTCTCATCCGGGACCAGGGCGCCGCTGTCGATGTAGCTCTTGGCGGCGAGGCCCATCTCGGTCTCGTTCTTGACCGCCTCGCGGATTATGTTGCCGGTGCTTATGACCGGGATGCTAAGCCTCTTGCTGAGGAACTCGCCCTGGGTGCCCTTGCCGGCTCCGGGAGCTCCTAAAAGAATAAGGTTCATAGCGCCCTCCTTAACCGAGGAATCCCTTGTGGTGGCGCATGAGCATGTAGGACTCCAGGTTGTTGCTGACCTCCAGGGCCACGCCCACGAGAATCAGCACCGAGGTGCCGCCAAGGGAGATGTTTATGCCGGTGGTTATGGAGATGATGATGGGCAGGATGGCCACCAGCACCAGGAACATGCCGCCGATGAGGGTGACCTTGGAGATTACCCTGGCGATGAAGTCGCTGGTGGGCTTGCCGGGGCGGATGCCCGGGATGGCGCCGCTGTTCTTGCGCAGGTTGTTGGCCATCTCAATGGGGTTGTACTGCACCGCGGTGTAGAAGTAGTTGAAGCCCACGATGAGCATGGCGTAGATAACCGCGTAGCCCCAGTTGTTGGTGCTAAAGAAGCCCAGGAAGGACGCCCACATCCCCTCGTCTATGCTGAAGAGGTCCTTTATGGTGGCGGGGATGGAGATGAGGGCCGAGGCGAAGATCACCGGCAGCACACCGGTCATGTTGACCTTGACCGGGATGTGGGTGCTCTGGCCGCCGTACATCTTGCGGCCCACCACCTTCTTTGCGTACTGCACCGGGATGCGGCGCTCGGCGGCGTTGATGGTGACTATGAGCACCAGCATACCGAAGAACATGAGCACTATTATCGGGATGAGCACGAAGTAGGCGGGCCTCGGAGCGTAGAGCTCGCTGTAGGTGCCGGCCGCTATCTGGAAGTAGGCGATTATCTGGGGGAAGACGTTTATGAGGTTCGCCACGATGCCGGTGAAGATCAGCAGCGAGATGCCGCTGCCGATGCCCTTGTCATCGATGCGCTCGCCCAGCCACATCAGCAGCATCGCCCCCGCCACAAAGCAAAGGCAGATTACCACTGCGCTGAACACCCCGTCAAAGCCCTCGGTGTACATCAGCGCGCCCTGGCGCTTTACATAGAAGTAGTAGACCAGGGAGAGCGCGAGGCTTATGCCCACCGAGGTGTAGCGGGTGATCTTCTCGATCTTCTTGCGGCCGGTTTCGCCCTCCTTGCTCATCTGCTCCAGGGCGGGGATGACCGCCTGCAGCAGGTTCACGATTATGGAGGCGTTGATGTAGGGGGTGACGCCCAGGGCGAAGAGGGTCGCGTTGGAGAAGGAGCCGCCGGTCATCATGTCGAAGAACCCGAAGATGGTGCCGGAACTTGCTTTGACGCTGGCTTCCAGGACCGACGCATCTACAAAGGGCACCACTATGGCGGCGCCCACCCTGAAGATGAGCAGCACCAGCAGGGTGTAGAGGATTCGGTTGCGGAGTTCGTCTATCTTCCAGGCGTTTCTGAAGGTCTGGAACATCTTCAGATCACCTCCGCCTTCCCTCCGGCCTTCTCGATCTTTTCCTTGGCCGACTCGGAGAAGGCGGCGAGCTTAACGGTGAGGGCCTTTTCCAGCGAGCCGTTGCCCAGGACCTTTATGCCGTCCAGCGGCTTCTTTACGAGGCCGCTCGCCAGGACCGCGTTCTGGTCCACCACAGCCCCGGCCTCGAACCGGTCGTTGAGCTGCGCCACACTAACAGTGGCATACCTGGTGGCGAAAATGTTGTTGAAACCGCGCTTGGGCAGCCGGCGGACCAGAGGCATCTGGCCGCCCTCGAAGTAGGCGGGCTTGTGGCCGGAGCGGGCCAGCTGGCCCTTGTGGCCGTAGCCGGCGGTCTTGCCGTTGCCGGAGCCGGCCCCGCGGCCCTTGCGCTTGGGCTGCTTGGAGGCGCCGGCGGCGGGTTTGAGTTCATGGAGCTTCATCTCTTGGCCTCCTTTATTCGCTGACGCTGACCAGGTGGCAGATCTTGGCGATCTTGCCGCGGGTGGCAGCGTTGTCGGGCTGGACCGACCTGTCGCCTATCTTGCGCAGACCCAGCGACTTTGCGGTGGCGATCTGGTCGTCCAGCCTGCCGTTGAGACTCTTTACCAGAGTGACGGTGATTTTCTTCTCAGCCATCTTACCAGACCCTCCTTACAGTATTTCCTTGGGATCCTTGCCACGCACGGCGGCAACTTCGTCCAGGTTCCTGAGCTGGCGCAGGCCCTCGAAGGTGGCCGCAACCACGTTGCAGGGGTTGTTGGAGCGCAGGGACTTGGTGCGGATGTCCTTTATGCGGGCAACCTCCACCACGGCGCGCACAGGGCCGCCTGCGATAACTCCAGTGCCGGGGGCGGCGGGCTTCATCAGCACGCTGCCGGCGCCAAACTTGCCGGTGACCTCGTGGGGGATGGTGGTGCCTTTGAGGGAGACCTTGCAGAGGTTCTTCTTGGCGTCCTCAATGCCCTTGCGGATGGCCTCGGGAACCTCGCCGGCCTTGCCGAGGCCGTAGCCGATGGTTCCGTTGCCGTCTCCCACCACAACCAGGGCGGCAAACTTGAAGTTGCGGCCGCCGCTGACCGTCTTGGAGACGCGGTTGATGTAAACGACCCTTTCCTGGAGGTCGAGCGCAGTAGCGTCAATTCTTACCATTGAGTTATACCTCCTTAGAATTTCAGGCCGCTCTCGCGGGCAGCCTCTGCCAGAGCCTTGACACGGCCGTGGTAGATGTAGCCGCCGCGGTCGAACACCACTTCCTCAACGCCGAGCTTGAGAGCTCTCTCGGCCACCAGCTTGCCAACCTTGGCAGCGGCCTCGGCGTTGCCGGTGGCGCCGTCAAAGTCCTTTTCAACCGACGAAGCGCTGCAGAGGGTCCTGCCGGCCACATCGTCGATGAGCTGGGCGTAGATGTGCTTTGAGGAGCGGAAAACAGAAAGGCGGGGGCAGGCAGCGGTACCGCTGATCTTGCTGCGCACACGAGCATGCCTCTTGAGGCGCTGCTGGTTCTTGTCGCGTTTTGATACCATTTAAGTTTCTCTCCTCTCTTATTTACCCTTACCGGCTTTGCCTTCCTTGCGGATGACATACTCGCCGACGTAGCGGATGCCCTTGCCCTTGTAGGGCTCAGGGGGACGCTTGCCGCGGACCTCAGCCGCAAACTGGCCGACCTTATGCTTGTCGATGCCGTTGATGATTATGCGGCTGGGAGAGGGTACCTCGATGGTGATGTCCTCGTTGTCGCTCATGATGACCTGGTGGGAATAGCCAAGGTTCATCACAAGGTCCGTGCCCTGCTTGGCGGCACGATAGCCGACGCCCTGGATCTCCAGCTCCTTCTTGAAGCCTTCGGTCACGCCGGTGACCATGTTGCTGACAAGGGTTCGCGTAAGTCCGTGGAGCGAACGGTATTCCTTGTCGTCGCTGGGCCTTGT